>JANLPD010000331.1:0-4787 GCA_031367045.1 Frankiales bacterium
CCTTCCTCGACCTGCGCGACCGCAGCGGGATCGCCCAGGTCGTCGTCCGGGACGAGGCCGTTGCCGCCGGGCTGCGAAACGAGTACTGCGTCGCCGTCACCGGCCAGGTGTCGCTGCGCCCCGACGGCAACCGCAACGACAGCCTCGCGTCCGGGGCCGTCGAGGTGGTGGCCAGCAAGCTGGTCGTGCTGAGCGAGTCGGCCCCGCTGCCCTTCCCGATCGATGACCACGTCGAGGTCGGGGAGGAGGCCCGGCTGAAGCACCGCTACCTGGACCTGCGCCGCTCCGGCCCGGCGGCCGCCCTGAAGCTGCGGTCCGAGGTCAGCCGCACCGCCCGCGAGGTGCTGCACGGAGCGGGCTTCCTCGAGGTCGAGACGCCGACGCTCACCCGCTCCACCCCTGAAGGGGCCCGCGACTTCCTGGTGCCGGTCCGCCTGCAGCCCGGCAGCTGGTACGCCCTGCCGCAGTCGCCGCAGCTGTTCAAGCAGCTGCTCATGGTCGGCGGGCTGGAGCGCTACTACCAGATCGCGCGCTGCTACCGCGACGAGGACTTCCGCGCCGACCGGCAGCCGGAGTTCACCCAGCTCGACGTGGAGATGAGCTTCGTCGACCAGGACGACGTCATCGCTGTCGGCGAGAAGGTCGTGGCCGCGCTCTGGGCCCTGATCGGGCACGAGGTGACCCTGCCGATCCCGCGGATCACCTACGCCGACTCGATGCGGCGCTTCGGCAACGACAAGCCCGACCTGCGCTTCGGACTCGAGCTCGTGGAGTGCGCGGAGTTCTTCAGTGGCACGCCCTTTCGGGTCTTCCAGGCGCCGTACGTCGGCGCCGTGGTCATGCCCGGTGGCGCATCGCAGCCGCGCAAGCAGCTGGATGCCTGGCAGGAGTGGGCCAAGCAGCGCGGCGCCCGTGGCCTGGCCTACGTCCTGGTCCAGCCGGACGGGACGCTGACCGGGCCGGTGGCGAAGAACCTGTCCGACAGCGAGCTCGCCGGCATCGCGTCCCACGTCGGCGCCGCCCCTGGCGACTGTGTCTTCTTCGCGGCCGGCGAGATCACCCCCTCGCGCGCGCTGCTGGCCGCTGCCCGGGTGGAGGTCGGCCGGCGCTGCGGGCTCATCGACGACGCCAGGTGGGAGTTTGTCTGGGTCGTCGACGCGCCGATGTTCGAGCCGGCCGGGGACGCCACGGCTGCCGGTGACGTAGCCGTCGGTGCTGGGGCCTGGACCGCTGTGCACCACGCCTTCACCTCGCCCAAGCCGGAGTTCCTCGACACCTTCGACACCGACCCCGAGCACGCGCTCGCGTATGCCTACGACATTGTGTGCAATGGCAACGAGCTCGGCGGCGGCTCCATCCGGATCCACCAGAAAGACCTGCAGCAGCGGGTCTTCGACCTGATGGGCATCGGGGCGCAGGAGGCGCAGGACAAGTTCGGCTTCCTGCTCGACGCCTTAAGTTTCGGGGCCCCGCCGCACGGCGGCATCGCGCTCGGGTGGGACCGCGTCGTCATGCTGCTCGCCGGGGCGGAATCGCTGCGCGACGTGATCGCGTTCCCCAAGACCGGCGCCGGCTACGACCCGCTCACTGGGGCGCCGACCCCGATCACCGCGCAGCAGCGCAAGGAGGCCGGCGTCGACTGGGTCGCGCCGCCCGCCGCCCCCTCTACGGGACAGTGAGCGCCAGGCCAGCCCGGGTCGCCGCCATCGCCCGGATCTGCTGCCGCCCGTCGTAGGGTGCACTGGTGAGCGAGTCCCTCTTCGACGCCGCCGAGCGCGCCGCCGAAGACCGGGTGGCTCCGCTCGCCGTCCGGATGCGGCCCCGCACCCTCGACGAGATCGTCGGGCAACGTCACCTGCTCGGCCCGGGGGCGCCGCTGCGCCGGCTGGTCCAGGGCCCGGAGTCGGGGGCCGCCCCGCTCAGCGTCGTGCTCTGGGGTCCGTCCGGGACCGGTAAGACGACCCTCGCCTACGTCATCGCCGCCAGTACGCAGCGCCGCTTCCGCGAGCTCAGTGCCGTCACGGCCGGGGTCAAGGACGTCCGCCAGGTCGTGGAGGAGGCCCGCCGGGCGCTGGGGGAGACCGGGGCACAGACGGTGCTGTTCGTCGATGAGGTCCACCGGTTCTCCAAAACCCAGCAGGACGCGCTGCTCCCGAGCGTGGAGAACCGCTGGGTCACGCTGGTGGCGGCCACCACCGAAAACCCTTTCTTCTCCATCATCAGCCCGCTGCTGTCGCGTTCCCTGCTGCTGACCCTGGAGCCGCTCACTGACGACGACGTGCGCGAGGTCGTACGGCGCGCTGCCGCGGACCCCCGCGGGCTCGGCGGCCAGACGGTCGTCGAGCCGGCGGCGGAGGACTTCCTCGTGCGCCTCGCGAGCGGCGACGCCCGGCGGGCCCTCACGGCGCTCGAGGCGGCCGCGGGCGGCGACGTGATCACCCTGCCGGACGTCGAGCGGGCGGTCGACCGGGTCGCGGTGCGCTACGACCGCGACGGCGACCAGCACTACGACGTCATCAGCGGCTTCATCAAGTCCATCCGCGGGTCGGACGTCGACGCCGCTCTGCACTATTTCGCCCGGATGGTGGAGGCCGGCGAGGACCCCCGCTTCATCGCCAGACGGCTGGTGGTCAGCGCCAGCGAGGACATCGGCATGGCCGACCCGGGCAGTCTGGCGGTGGCGGTCGCGGCAGCGCAGGCGCTCGAGCTGATCGGGATGCCCGAGGCGCGGATCAACCTGGCCCAGGCCGTCATCCACCTGAGCCTGGCCCCGAAGAGCAACGCGGTGCTGGCCGGGGTGGACACAGCGCTGGCGGACGTCCGGGCGGGCCGCACGGGCACCGTCCCGCCGCACCTGCGCGACTCGCACTACCCGGGGGCGCAGAAACTCGGTCACGGCAGCCCCGGGGGTTACCGCTACCCTCACGATTTCCCGGGCAGGGTCGTGGCGCAGCAGTATGCGCCCGACCCGGTCGCAGGGCGGGAGTACTACCTGCCCGGCGACCTAGGGGTCGAGCGTGTCGCGAGGGAGCGGCTCGCGGGACTGCGTGAGGTCTTGCGTGGTGACCGTGGAGTGGTCCCGGAGGACGCGGCTACCGGCTTCCGTCCCCGTTGCAAGCCCGTACCGCCAACTTTGCAGGGACCGCCCGAGGAGCATGTGCGCCTCGAACAGACAAAGGAGTAGGACAGCATGCTCACAGGTGGACAGGTCGTCGGGCTGATCTTCGCGATCGCCTTCTGCTTCCTCGTGCTTTTCCTGATCCTTGTCCTGCTGAAACTCACCAAGGTCCTCGAGGAGACGCAGAAGCTGGTCGCCGGGATCACGGCCAAGACCGTGCCTCTGCTCGGAGAGGTGACCGGCACGGTCACCCATGTCAACGACGAGCTCGTCCGGGTCGACGCGATCACCGCCAACGTGCAGTCGATCAGCGGCAACGTGTCGGCGCTGACCAGCCTGTTTGCCGCGACGCTCGGCAACCCGGTGGTCAAGGTGGCCGCCTTCTCCTACGGCGTCCGCAAGGCCGCCGGCAAGCGCAACCGCGCCGATGTCGAGAAGCGCATCACCTCAGAGGTCAAGTCCGAGCGCAAGGCTGCAAAGAGGGCCCGCCGATGACCCGCCGCCTGTTCTACATCGCGCTGGGCGCCACGGTGGGCGTCCTCGTCGTGCGCCGCGCGTCGCAGGCCGCCCGGCGGCTCACGCCAGCCGGACTGCAGGGCTCGTTGACCGGGGCGGTCGGCGGCCTGGCCGACGCGATCCGTGATTTCGGCGTGGAGGTCCGTGCCGGCATGGCCGAGCGCGAGGACCAGCTGCGCGGGGAGCTGGGCCTGGACGGCACCCACGACCTGGTCGACCACCGCCCGGGGGGCTGACCCGCCATGGACTCCGCGGAGATCCGCACGAGGTTCCTCGACCACTTCGAAAAGCGTGGCCACACCGTCGTGCCCTCCGCCTCGCTGATCGCCGACGACCCGACGCTGCTGCTGGTCAACGCCGGGATGGTGCCGTTCAAGCCCTACTTTTTGGGCGAGGCCGAGCCGCCGTGGCCGCGTGCTGCCAGCGTGCAGAAGTGCGTCCGCACGCTCGACATCGACGAGGTTGGAAAGACCACCCGGCACGGGTCGTTCTTCCAGATGGCGGGCAACTTTTCCTTCGGCGACTACTTCAAGGCGGGCGCCGTCGAGATGGCCTGGGAGCTGTTCACCAACTCGGTCTCGGACGGCGGATACGGGCTGGACGCCGAGCGGATCTGGGCGACCGTCTACCTCGACGACGACGAGGCCTACGAGCTGTGGCGCGGAGCCGGCGTGCCCGAGACCCGGATCCAGCGCCTCGGCAAGTCCGACAACTACTGGCACATGGGCGTGCCAGGCCCTGGTGGGCCCTGCAGCGAGATCAACTACGACCGCGGTCCGGCGTACGGCGCCGAGGGTGGTCCGGCTGTCAACGGCGAGCGCTACCTCGAGCTGTGGAACTTGGTGTTCATGCAGTTCCAGCTCGCAGCGGTGCGCACCAAGGAGGACTTCGATGTCGCCGGGCCGCTGCCGCGACAAAACATCGACACGGGCATGGGGCTCGAGCGGGTGGCTGCCGTCCTGCAGGGCGTGGACAACCTCTACGAGATCGACACGAGCCGGGCAATCCTGGACCGGGCTGCGACGCTGAGCCGGACCACCTACGGCGCGGACCCCGCGGCTGATGTCCGGCTGCGCGTGGTCGCCGACCACGCCCGCACCGCGGTGATGCTCATCGGCGACGGGATCACCCCGGGCAACGAGGGGCGCGGTTA
>JANLPD010000355.1:0-4681 GCA_031367045.1 Frankiales bacterium
CGCCGACCACGAGCAGCAGGGCGAGAGCAGCCGCGAAGGAGGTCGCCAGCCCCAGCGGCAGCAGCACCGCCGAGACGACCACCAGCACGGCCGCGGGTGGCAGCGCCGTGGTGAGCCGTTGCAGGGTTGCGCCGGCCCCGATCACGACGGCGGCGGTCGCCGCCAGGACGACCAGGGTCACGACCGTGCCGCTCCACGCCTCGTTGGGGGTGAGGGCCTCGCGGGCGCCGAGACCGGTGGCGAGCGTCCACGGGTCGGCCAGCCACGAGAAGGGCAGCAGGAGTGCTTCCAGCACGGCCTTGGCCTGCGAGGCGGTGGCGCCGGTCGCGACGACGAGGGCCCCCCAGACCGGCCCCGGCCGCCAGTCCCGGGGGAGCAGCGCCGCTGCTCCGACGGCGAGCAGCGCGACTGCGGCGCCGACGAGCGGGAGCTGGGTGTTGGTGAGCTGGTCCATGGCGAGCCCCAGGCCGGCGAGGCCCAGGAGCACCACAGCTCCACCCGATAGCGGCGCGCGGAGCGGGCGGACCAGCGTCGACGCGGTCCCGGCCAGGACCGCGTACAGCAGCAGGGCCACCGCCCCCGCCCGGTCGTTGTCGGCGAAGGCGCTGCCGGCTGCGACCAGGATCCCGGTCGCAGCCGCGCCGACACCGGCGACCAAAGCGGTGGTGCGGGCCTCGGGCCACCTCCCCTGCACGGCGCTGCCCCCGGTCGGGCGGGTGAGGAGCAGGGCGACCAGGTCCACCACGGCGAGGGCGGCGAGCACGAACGCCGCTGTGCCGGCGGAAGCGTCGTAGGTCAGGAGCAGCGCAAGCGGTGGCAGCTGCGCCAGGCCCACGGCAGCGATGCGGGCGAGCCGGACCTGCACCGCCACGGCGTAGCCGGCCGACAGCACGGCGAGAGCTCCCGCCGCCCAGGCCGTGAACGAGCTGCCCTCGAGCTGGTCGCCCAGGCCGAGGGTGCGTAGGCCGTAGCAGTCCAGCGCGGCCAGTACCAGAGTGACGGCCGTTGTGGTCTCGGCGCTCGCGGTGAGCTTGCGCGCGAGGAGCAACGGCCCCGCATAGCCGGCGGCGGCGGTCACGGTGAGCAGGACGACGGCCCGGCCCCCGGCGCCGAGCCGTTCGTAGGTGACGGCGGTGAACACGATCGCCGCGATGGCGAGCAGCAGACCGCCGATGGCGAGCAGGGTGTTCTGCACCGCGCGCGGGTCGGTCTCCTTGCGGGGCGGCTGCTGCTTCGTCGACGCGGGTGCGCTCCGCGGCGGGTGGGTGCGCAACGTTGTCGTGACGGCGTAGGGCTGGGCGGGTCCGGCGTACGCCGGAGAAGCCTCCGGGTTGCGCAGACCAGCCAGCAGCTGTGCCCGCTCGACCAGCAGCGCGTCGCGCTCACCGTCGAGCGCCGCGAGCCGCAGGTCCACCTGCCACAGCCGGGCCGCCCGGGGGCCCTGTAGGGGTAGGCCGCAGGCGGCGCAGGCCGGCTCGCCGGTCAAGGTGGCCTGGCAGTCCGGGCAGGTGAGGACGGGTCGTGCGAACGTCTCGCTCATAGGCGCAGTGTGGCCGTCGTTGCTGCTGTCCGGCCTGAGCAGGACTACTCAGCCGGCCAGCGTGTCCGCGGCGATCTGCGTCCCGCCCGACCGGCCCACCACATGCGCGACGACCACGGCGTGCGGAGCCGTGAGGGCGAGCAGCCCGAGGAGCACAGCCGGGGCCGGCCCGCCGCTGAACAGGGCCACGGCGAGGAGCAGGGCGACGCCGCCAAGGGTGGGCAGGGCGGCCGCTCGCAGCAGGTGGCGGGCGGCGTCCTGGCGGCCGTCGAGGACGACGAGCCGGCTGAGGTGCCGGACGGCGTGCCAGCCGGCAAACCAGGCAGCGAAGGCGACCAGCGGCGGGGCGAGCAGGGCGAGCGCCGCGACCAGCGCCACCTCGGACCTGGCCCGGCCCCGTGCACGCAGCAGGGCCCAGCCGGCCAGCCCGGCGGCCAGCGACCCGAGCAGCAGGCGGCCGGGGCCACCCAGCACGAGGCTGGCCAGACCGGGCGAGAGGGACGCCAGCACTGCGCGGACCTGTTCGGGGTGCGCGGCGGGCGGCAGGGCGACGATCGAGGTGGCGATGGACAGCGCTGCCGGGCGGGAGCCCGGCCCGCCCGCCAGTCGGTCGAACGCGATTTCACCCTCGGCGAAGTGCGCTACCGACAGCACGAGCAGCACGGCGAGGCCGGGACCGGGGAAGGCCAGGACAAGCGCAACGGCAAGGATGGCGAGTGTCGCGTAGCCGATCAGGCGCGCGGCCCTCCGCGCAATGCTTGTTGCGCCTTTTCCGTTGAGCAGCAGAGCATCTGCAGCACCGTGCGGCAGGCCGGCAACGGCCGCTGCGATGAGCAGGGCGGGACCCGCGTCGGACGCGAGGCCGGGCGCCAGCAGGCTGAGGACGAGGGCGCCGCCGACGACCCCGGTGGAGGCCGTGCGCACCGCCGGAACGGACATCCTCGCAGTCTCCCCCCGACCGGGCATTCGCGCCAGACATGGTTCAAGTTGCGGGAACGGCCGTGCGGTTCCACTCTTGGGCGACCTGAACCGGGACCACGCCACTGTTGGCCACCAGCTCGGGCCGGACGGCCACCCGGTCGCCCGTTCTGCACCTCGGCAGCACCTTCTCGGGAGATGACATGGCCGGTCAGCAAGTCCTCGAGCTCAGCTCGACTCAGTACGAGACGGTCTACAACCTGTTGTCGCTGGCGATCGCCAGCCTGGGGTTCACCGGCATCTACCTGGTGCTGTCTCAGCGCCGGGTCCTGCCGAGGTACCGCAACGCGATCGTCGTCTCAGCCATGGTCGTGTTCATCGCGGCCTATCACTACTTCCGGATCTTCGAGAACTTCAAGAGCTCATACCAGACGAAGTCGCAGGGAGGTCAAGGCAGCTACGACCTCACCAACGTCGTCTTCAACGAGGGCTACCGCTATGTCGACTGGCTGCTCACCGTTCCGCTCCTGCTCGTGGAGACTGTCGCCGTCCTCGCGTTGGCCGCCGCGGTCCAGCGCGGTCTGCTGATGAAACTGGTCCCTGCCTCAGCACTGATGATCGCGCTGGGCTACCCGGGTGAGATTTCCGCGGACACCGGCACCCGCCTGCTATGGGGCACCCTGTCGACGATCCCTTTCCTGTTCATCCTGTTTGTGCTGTTCGTCGAGCTGACCAAGTCGTTGGACCGTCAGCCCGCCGACGTGAAGAGCACAGTCGGCAAATTGCGGGTGATGCTCATCGGCTTGTGGGGCGTGTATCCGATCGCCTACCTGTTCCCGGTCCTGGGGTTCAACGGCGGTAACGCCTTCGTGCTCAAGCAGGCCGGGTACACCGCCGCCGACATCCTCGCCAAGGCTGCCTTCGGCTTGGTCATCTACAAGATTGCCCGGGTAAAGAGCCAGTACGACGACCCCGATTTCGCGATCGGTGACTCCACCGCAGATGATGCGGCCGCCGAGCCCGGCGGCCAGCGGGGGATCCGTGACGTACTGGCAGTTTGACCTGCTGGCCCTCGCGCTTCCGGTCGGTCTGCTCCTGCCCGGCCAGCGCAGATTGCATTTCGTGGTCGGGCCCACGGCGGCGCTCGTCGCCGTGGCCCTGGTCTGGACCGGCCCGTGGGACGAGCACCTCATCCGGGCCGGGGTCTGGTCCTACGGGCCGGCCCGGGTGCTCGTCCTGGTCGGGAGCGTCCCGGTCGAGGAGTACGTCTTCGTAGCGCTCGAGGTGGTGCTCCTCGCGGCGTGGGGCGTGCGCCCCGGCCGGCTTCCCCGCCGGCCGGTCGGCCCGCCCGCCCGGACTTCTCGCCTTCCCAGGTGGTTGCCGTGGGCCGTGCTGACGCTGCTAGGTGCGGTGCTGGCTGCGAGCGGTGGCCAGGTGCGCTACCTCGGCTTGCTGCTGCTGTGGGCAGGGCCACCGCTTGCCCTGCAGAACGCCATCGCCGGTGACCTCCTGCAGTCCCGCTGCTGGGACCGTTGGGTGATAGCGGCGCCGGTTGTCCTGTGGCTGTGCGTCGCTGACCGGCTGGCAATGGCCAATGGCATCTGGGCGATCTCGCCGGCTGCCACCACTGGGATGACGGTGCTCGGTCTGCCGGTCGAGGAGGCCCTGTTCTTCGCGCTGACCGCCCTGCTCGCGACGAACGGGCTGCTGCTGGCCACTGACGCCACCGCGCTCAGCCGGGTGGCCCAGGTCCTTTCCGGTGGCGCCGGCAGGCACCGCCACCCACGGACCAAGTCACCCCTCGCACGTTCTGGCTGACGGGGCACCGACCCCGGCTGGCCCGACGATCACCCACCTCTCCAGGAAGGCTCCTCATGCTCATCAAGCAGCTTCAGAAGCTCGGCTTTGGCAGTGACGTCATGAACGGACTCGGGCTCGCGTCCATCGCGGCGAGCATCGCGGTCTGGTTCCGTGCCCGGCAGGACGAATCGGGCCACGGTAGGCAGTCCGCGATCTTCATCGGGCTGTGGGCCCCGACGTTCTTCGTCTTGGGCAGCTCGATGGTCACCACCGAACAGGATCCCCTTCTGCTGCAGGCAGCCAGCAAATAGGGGACTCCTCACCTTTCCGTGGGTAGCTGGACGGTGATCCCGCCGCAGCACAGGTAGATCATCGCGATGAGGGCGGCGGCGCTGTGGTGGCCGTAGCCGCGGTGGTTGATCA
>JANLPD010000368.1:0-6505 GCA_031367045.1 Frankiales bacterium
GTCAAGGAGCCGAACGCAGTCACCAGCCAGCCGCCCCGCCAAGACCACGATGCACGCAGACGCTTTCTGGTCGGGCTGGGGGCCGGGTTCCTGCTGCTTCTCACCCTGGGTGCCGCCCGAAAGCGCCATCGGCACCAGTACCAGTACCAGTCAGGTTCAGGAGGCTGACATGTTACGTCACTACCCTAGCCGCATGACCGGACTTTCATCGCGGCAACGCAGGCTCCGATCGGTGTGGGATCACCGGGCGGACCAGTGGGCCGGCACCGTCGACGGGTCGCCTGCTTTCGCACGGTTGCGCGATCGGATACTGCAAATTGCGGCTCCGGTGGCCACCGATCGCTGTCTCGACCTGGGAGCCGGCACCGGCTTTCTGACCCTGCCCCTGGCGAAGTTGACGAGCAACGTCCAGGCGACCGACCTGTCCGCACAGATGCTCCTTTCCCTGCGCACGGACGCCGAGCGGGCAGGAGCACCGATCACCACTTTGGTGGCCGACATGGCCCAGCTGCAGCTTCCGGCGTCCTCGTTCGAGCTCATTGTTTCTAGCTACGCGCTGCACTACCTCACCGACGTCGACAAACAACAGCTCCTACTCAAGATGCACGACTGGCTCGTACCTGGCGGCCGGATCGTCCTTGCCGACATGATGGTCGGCCGCAAGCTTGACCAGCATCACCGTGCAGTATTTCGGGAAAAGGCCCTGGCAATGCTGCGCCGCGGACCCGCGGGGTGGTGGCGGCTGACCAAGAACGTGGCTCGGATCGGTAGCGGCAAGGGTCGGCTCCGGCCCTGCCCTCCTGAGTGGTGGATCACTGCCGTCAGCGACGCCGGCTTCTCCGACGTGCGTTACGAGCACGTCATCTCCGAGGCTGGCATCGTCGTCGGAACCCGCTGTTGACCGAAGCGCAAGGGAAGAGGAGCTCGATTGACCGGGCTCCAGCAGGTCGCCCCTGCTCAAGATCGGTTGTACCCGGGCCGACATTGGCTGGGTCGTGCCGTCGGCACCGAGGAGAGCCAATGGGTCGCGTCGCCACCGCCGTCATCTGCGTGCTCTTGCTGTCCGGGTGCGCCGGGGGTGCCGACGCGGCGCTCACCGGTCAGGACGCGAAGAGCAAGCTGGCGGTGAAGGACCGGGCTGTCACCCAGCTCGCCACGACCGAGCTCACCGTCATCACCCAGCAGGCCCAGGCGTGGGCAGCTGCGAATGGGGGCTCGATGGTGGGCTTCGCGGCTGACCTTCGAGCCAGCCAGCCCTCGGTCGCAAGCCGCACCGCGGTACTCACTGACACGTCCGTCTCGGTGGCCACAGGGGACGGTCGTTGCCTGACCGCGACGCTGCCCACCGGCCCACCGGTGACTGCCGCCTGCTAAAGAGACTCACGAGCTTTCGCCGCCTGTCGGATACTGACCCGACAGGGCTTCCTCGCGCAGTCGAATGTGATCTTCCGCCAAGGCGGCGAGCTCCGACCCCGGGGCAGTCTCGAGGTGCACCAGCCGTGCGTCGGCTCCTGGGAGCACCCGCAGGATCTCGTCGAGCTTGCGCTGCAAGGCTGCCTGCTGGCGTGACTGCGTGTGCTGCAAGGCAAAGACCATCACCAACGTTACAGCGGCCGCGAGCGCTTGGAAGGCGGTCAGCCACGGCGTGGCACGAGGAGCCAACAGCGCTACCAGCAGGAAGGCCGCGCTCACCGCCGCCGCCCCCGCACTTGCGGCGGCGGTCTCCGAGAACCACCCGAGCGCATGCAGCAGCCGGCTCGGCGTGGTCCGGCCGACCGCGCTCAACACGTCGGGTACGAGACCAGCCGGGGGCCCCTGCAGGGCCGTATCAGCAACGTCGTCAACATCTGTCTCAACACTCTCCAGCCTTTGATGAGCTAGCAACCCTTCGATGAGCAAGCAACAAGAAGGGGCTTCCCGCGCTTCCGAGGGAGCAGTCCTGCCGTCGCCCGCCACGTTGCGACGATGTTGTCATCCGATGGCGCCGATGCCCCGTCTATGAGCCCTGCCGTGACTGTTGGACTGAGACCAAGTGTGGACACCCCTCAGAGGGGACACAACGTCGCTCATGGCGATCAACATCGAAGGGCCCGAGTCGGCTCCCGGAGGCAGTGCGTGACCTCGGGACTGCGCCTCATCGTCTGCCTCCTGCTCGGCGCAACCGTCGGAGGTTCAGTCGCTGTCGCAGGTGGCCTCGAGGTCGCCCCGCTTGCTGGTTGGGACGCCGCCGCCGGGCTGTTCGTGGCCTGGCTCGCTGTAGTCGTGGCCCGTTCCGACCAGGGCCAGACAGCGCGGCTCGCCAGGGCCGAGGACTCCTCGGGACCAGTCGCTGACCTCGTACTGCTCGGCGCAGCGGTTGCCAGCCTGCTAGGCGTGGGCATCCTGCTCGTCCAAGGTGCCGCGAAGGGAGGTCCCAGTCCGGGCCTTGCCATCTCCGTCAGCATCACCTCAGTCGTGCTGTCGTGGGCGGTCGTGCACCTGACCTTCACCACCCGCTACGCCAGGCTTTACTTCACGGGTACCAGTGGGGGGATCTCCTTCAACGAGGACGACCCTCCTCGCTACCTCGACTTCGCCTACCTGGCCTTCACCATCGGTATGACGTTCCAGGTGTCTGACACCGATTTGCAAAACAAGCAGATCCGAGCGACTGCCCTGCGTCACGCTCTGCTGTCCTACCTGTTCGGTGCGGTCATCCTGGCCACGACGATTAACCTCATCGCCGGTCTGGCGAAGTGAAAGCACCGGAATCGACCCCGGCTGAAGCGTAAGGTCCGCGTTGCCCGAGACGCGGCGCAAGCGGGCGACAAAGAACTTGTTGACAAGATCGGCGTGACCCGGCACAGTCCGATGCGTGATAGTCCAGCCTACGCGGGATAGGCGAGCCGAACGCCGAAAGGTGACGCGGCAGGAGATCCTCACGGCAGCGTGGGACATTGCCCACGAGCGCTCGTTGGCAGAAGTGACGCTGCGGGAGATCGCCGAGCGCATCGGGATGCGCGCGCCCTCGCTCTACACGCACTTCCCCGCCAAGAACGCGGTGTACGACGCAATGTTCGAGCAGGCCTGGTCGCAGTACCGGGACCTCGCCGAAATGGCGCAGTCGTCTCTCCCTCGAGACCCACGCGAGTTGCTCCGATCAGTGGCGCACCAGTTTTTCGACTTCGCGGTCAGCGACCCGGCGCGCCACCAGCTGATGAACCAGCGAACCATCCCAGACTTCGTGCCGACAGCGTCCGGCTACCAGCCGGCGATCGACGTACTGGACACGCTCGGCAGAACCCTGGCCGGCGCGGGTCTGCCCGACGAGGCTGACCGCGACCTGTTCATCGCACTCATAGGTGGCCTCGTCGACGCGCAGCTGGCGAACGACCTCGGGGGCAGCCGTTGGGCCCATCTGCTCGACCGCGCAGTCGACATGTTCGCCGACGAGGTCAGGCTCCCCGGCGACCGGGCCACTGCCGGGCGACCAGTCCTACCCCGACCAAGCAGCCGTCGACCCTCACGGAGAACCGCGTGAGCCTCACCAACCCGGACAGCACCGTGCCCGGCCCGCCCCGGGTCCCCGCCCTGGATCGACAGACCAGCAGCCGGCTGGCGGCGGAGGAACTTGCCCGGGTCGGCCGGCTGCTGACCTCTCTGTCGCCCGGGGACTGGTCGCGTCCGACGGACTGCCCCGGTTGGGACGTTCGAGCCCTCAGCACCCACCTTCTCGGCATGGCCGAGATGTTTTCCTCGTTCCCGCGCAACGCTCGCCAGCACCTGCCGGCAGCGCGTGCCGCCAAGCGCGGCGAGGTCTACATCGACGCCTTGACTGCCCGACAGGTGGCGGACCGCTCCGCCCTGAAACCGAATGAGGTGGTTCGCCAGCTCGCCGCCGCTGCACCGCGCAACGTGCGATGGCGCCGCAAGGCACCCGGAGTCCTGCGTCGCCGAGCCATGCCAGACGCGCAACTGGTCGGCCAGGGCGAGCTGGCGGCGCTCGAGACCTGGACCTTCGGCTTCTTGTTCGACGTCATCCTGACGCGCGACGCATGGATGCACCGGATCGACATCGCCAGGGCAACCGAGAAGCAACTCGAGCTCTCCCCCGACCACGACGGCGTGCTCGTCGCGGACGTCGTGGCCGAGTGGGCATCCCGTCACGACCAGCCGTACGACCTGACACTGACGGGTCCCGCCGGCGGATCGTGGAGCCGAGGCGGCCACGGCCCGGCCATGACCGTCGACGCCGTGGACTTCTGCAGGGCCCTGTCCGGCAGGGGGCCCGCCGCCGGACTCTTGTTGGTGTCCGTCCCGTTCTGACGAACCGAAGGAGACACCATGCGCCTCGTCAACTTGGTGCTGTTCCTGCACATCGCTGTCGTGCTGGTCGCGTTCGGTATCTCGGCGATCCTGCACGCCGCTGAGTGGTCGGCCCGGCGGGCCACCACCGTCAGTGAGCTCCAGGTGACTTTCCGGGTCGCCCGTCGGCTCGAGCCGCTGTTCCCCGCAATGATCGCCGCTCTCTTCGGCCTAGGCGCCTGGCTCATACACCTCGATCGCGGACAGTTCAACTATCGGGACGGGTGGGTAGCCACCTCGATCGTGGCCCTCGTGCTGCTGCTCGGCATCGGTGGCGGCGTTCTCGCCCCGCGGTCCAAGCACCGGGACGCACTCCTGAACGCCGCTCCAAACGACCGCCTTACCCCCGAGCTCAGGGCAGCACTGGCCGACCGATTCACCTGGGGCGGAGGGCATGGCAACACCGGTCTGGCGCTCGGTGTGGTGTTCGTCATGGTCAGCAAGCCCGGCGCCGCCGGATCGGTCGCCGTGTTGGTAGTCGGGATGGGGCTGGGCACCGTCATCGGAATCCTCGGAGCCAGACCCGCATCAGTCCCGGCGACTGCCTAGGCAGCCGGTAGCCGCCCCTACTGACCAGACCCCCTCGACACCGAAGCCCGCGAGCGGATCTTTGCGAACCAGGGCAAGCCCGAAAGGAGCTACCTCGCTGACCCGGATTTACGTTTTCCAAGGGTGCCCGACACTGATCGGCCGATCCCCACTGTGGCCGAGCTGTAGCCGTCCACAGACTGCCCAGAAGATAACGAAGCAGTAGTGGTACGCCGGCCGGTCCCGCATCAGCCCGGTATCCGTCCATGGCGTTCCAGGCTCTGTCGGCAGCAGATCACTCAGGTCACCGCGTTTCAGGTGGACACGGATAGCTTCGAGGACGTCCCTTAGCCGCTCAACATCGCGTCGAGTCACAGTTGGATCGCTTCCCGTACTCCGTCGACGAAGACCCGAGGCTAGACGTCGACCGAGGCCAGGTCGGACGTCTACGTGGAGGATCGCTTCCAGCTCTCGCGCCAGGGTGGCGAGCCCGAACAAGCCGGTGCCCGGGGTTGCCCATGAGCGGCTAGCGCCGCTTCTCATCGACCCACGAGGGTCCTGGACAATCTCCGCACTTACGTCCGCCTAGGGGGACACAGCCGCAGCGCCACTGGAGCGGACGCAAGCGGCGCCCTTCTCCCTACCGCGCCGGGACGTCCGCCCGAGGGGACACGTCCAGGCGCGGCTCGGGCGGACGCAAGCCGGGTTATGGGCGGCCGTTATGCGAGCGTGAGGCATTGCTGGGCAGCCGGCAACGAGCAACGCGGAGGCACGGAAGCCGGACGCGGAGGCGTCGAAGCGGCATGATCGCACCCTGGACCGTCTAAGCAGGGGGCAGATCCATGGAGCAACGTGGAGCCGAGCGGCGATGACCTGCTCAGGCTGCGGCGTCGACAACGAGCCGGGGCGCAAGTTCTGCCGCGAGTGTGGCGAGCGGCTCTCGGCGCTGTGCGCCTCTTGCGGGGCGGCCAACGCCGCCGACGACAAGTTCTGCGGCGAGTGCGGTCACCCGCTCGGGCGAGAGACGCCAGTCGCCGTGACAGCGCCTCCGAAGGACGGCGACACCGAGCGGCGAGTCGTCAGTGTGCTGTTCGTCGACCTGGTCGGCTTCACCAACTTTTCCGAGGGCCGCGACGCCGAGGACGTGCGAGCCATGCTCACGCAGTACTTCGACGCCGCCTCCGACGCCGTGCAGCGGCACGGCGGCACTATGGAGAAGTTCATAGGCGACGCCGGGATGGCCGTCGGGGGGACGCCGGTGGCGCACGAGGATGATGCGGAGCGCGCCGTCCGGTCCGCCCTGGAGATCGTCGACCGCGTCGCGGGCCTCGGTCGGAGCCTCCACCTCGACCTCAAGGCGCGAGCTGGCGTGCTCACCGGCGAGGCCGTGGCTGTGCTCGGCGCCGTCGGCCAGGGGTTTGTCACCGGTGACCTCGTCAACACCGCGTCACGGCTGCAGTCTGCTGCCGACCCCGGCACGGTTCTGGTGGGCGAGAAGACCTTCCGCTCGGTGTCAGCCTCGATCGCGTGCACGCCGGTGGAAGCTTTGACGCTGAGAGGCAAGGCCGAGCAGCTACCGGCTTGGCAGGCTCTGCGCGTCATCAGCGAGAGGGGTGGGTCCGGCCGCGGGAGC
>JANLPD010000467.1:0-2165 GCA_031367045.1 Frankiales bacterium
CCTCGACACGTTCGAGGTGCCTTTTGTGTTCCTCGTGCTCGAGCGCTGCCAGATACCTCTCGTCGCCGGTGCTGTCGAACTCGTCAAACGGTGCGCGTCGGCTGGCGGTCGCATCGGCCGAGCCGTGGATCGGGGGAGATCAGAGACCATCAGCCGGTGAACCATTCGGGTGTCCCAACCGTGTCCCCTGTCATGCCAGAGACCGCGGACGCCGTCCTGGTGCGACTGCTCTATGACGAGCACGCGGGGGCGCTCTACGCGTTCTGCCTGCGCTTCACCGGTGACGCCCAACGCGCCGAGGATGTCGTCCAGGAGGTCTTCTTGCGGGCGTGGCGCCAGTTGTCGACACTTGACCTGCAGACCCGTCCGGTCCGTCCGTGGCTGATGGCCGTGGCGCGCAACCTGCTCACCGATGCCCACCGCGCGACGCAGTCCCGACCCGTCCTGGTGGAGGACGAGCGCGCCCTTGCGGTGGCGGTGGGACCGGACGAACTCGACCGGGCCGTCGAGTCCTGGCAGGTCGCGGCCGCCCTCAAGCGACTGACCCCGGAGCACCGTGAAGTGCTGGTGCACGCGCACTGGATGGGCCGCAGCGTGGCGGAAACCGCCGCGGTGCTCGCAATACCTGCCGGCACGGTCAAGAGCCGCACGTACTACGCCGTGCGGGCGCTTCGCCTGGCACTGGAGGAGATGGGGGTCGAAGCATGAGCGAGCACGAGGAGTCGCAGCGGGATCTGGGGTCCTACCTGCTGGGGGCGCTCGACCCGGCGGAACGCACCGCGGTTCAGGTGCACCTGAGCACCTGCGGCGCCTGCCGCGAGGAGTTGGCGTCGTGCGCCGGAGTGCCCGGGCTGCTCGGCCGGTTGACGCGGGACGAGGTGCTCGGCGAGGCCCTGTTCCCACCGGCGTCACTGCTGCCCAGCGTTCTGGCTGCCGTCGAGGCGGAGCGTGGCAGCCGGCAAAGCCGACTGCGGCGGTGGCAGGTCGCGGCCGGGATGGCGGCCCTCGCGGCGGCCGCGGGCCTGGTCTTGGCCGTTGGGCTGCCGGGATCCTCCCCTGCCGGCGCTCCTCTGGTCGCTGCCACGGGGGTCGCGGCCTCGGGGAACCTCGTGCTCCAGGACCGGCCGTGGGGGTCGGCACTGCACTTGCGTCTGCGCCTGCCCCCGGCAGCGTCGTACGCGGCGTGGACGGTCGATGCCGCTGGTCACCGCACCCTGGCCGCGACCTGGGGGCGCCCGCCTGACGGGCGGGTCCGGGTCGACGGCGCGACTGCGCTGCATCGTGGATCGGTTCGTCAGGTGCTGGTGACCGACGAGGCGCAGCACACGTTGCTGGCGCTGCGGCTCTGATCTGGCCCCCGCCGGCTGCGGCAGCGTGACCGCGGGTCGATCGGGTGTCACGTCCCCAGCAGCAGGACGCCGACGTAGGCGACGCTGCCGACGAGCAGCCAGGAGAGCAGTCCCAGCAGTAGGGCGCGCCCGCCGGTGCGGCGCAGGGTCGGCAGGTGGATGCCGGTGCCGAGCCCGACGAGGGCGTCGACCTGACGCGACGGCTCGGGCCGTCTGGCCGGCCGGCCAACGCCCGAGCGGACCGGCCCGTGACCTGCTCACGATCGCCCAGGCGCGACGCCGCTGAGCAGCGGAGTGGCCACGCTGCCAGCCGCTGCCAGCCGCGCCACGGGCGGCGGAAGCCGTGCTTGGGCCCGGGACTACCGTCTGGCTCGTGGGGAAGATCTTCGACGGTATCGAGGAGGATCTGCGTGCCTGGATCGAGGCACAGCAGATGTGGTTCGTCGCCACCGCTCCGCTCGCGCCCGACGGACGGGTCAACGTGAGCCCGCGCGGCCACGACAGCTTCTCCGTCCTGTCCAGCCGACGCGTCGCGTGGGTCGACTACACCGGCAGCGGCGACGAGACGATCGCTCACCTGCGCCAGAACGGCCGGGTGTGCCTGATGTGGTGCAGCTTTGTGGCGCGCCCGCGGATCGTCCGGCTGCACGGGCACGGCAGCATCGCGCTCCCCGGCGACCCGGCGTACGACGAGGTCGTGGCCCTTCACCCACCGCACCCGTCGACCCGTGCGGTGGTCATCGTCGATGTGGAGCGGGTGAGCGACTCGTGCGGCTACGGCGTGCCGGTGATGGAGCTGGTCGGGGAGCGCGACCT
>JANLPD010000494.1:0-6133 GCA_031367045.1 Frankiales bacterium
CTCGAGGTGTGGGACAGCCCCAACAGCGCGGGAGTCATCATCGACGCGCTGCGCTGCGCCAAGATCGCGCTCGACCGCGGCGAAGGCGGACCGGTCCACCCGGCGTCGACGTACTTCATGAAGTCCCCTCCAAGGCAGGTCCGCGACGACATTGCCGGTCCTGCGCTCGAGGCCTGGATCAACGGCGAGACGGTCGCCGAGCACGCAGCAGCCGAGGCGGTCCACGCGGTCGAGGGCACGAACGCCTAGCAAATCGCGGACGTACGTCGGCCCGGTCACCCATGAGGGTGGCCGGGCCGTCGGGCCGTGGCGGCCAGCCGGCTCAAGCGACCCGCCTAAGGTGTCCGGGTGACCGACCCCGCCGCTCTGCAGCGGGGGCCGGTCCAGGCAGCGGCCTCCCGGATCAGGAGCCACGCGGTCCGCGAGATGTTCCGGGAGCGCGACTTCCGCCGGCTGCTGCAGGTCCGGCTCGCCGGGCAGCTGGGGGACGGGCTCTTCCAGGGGGCGCTCGTCGGTGCAGCTTTCTTCAACCCCGCTAAGGCGACGTCGGCGCAGGAGGCTGCGGTCGCGTTCGCCACGCTGCTGCTGCCCTACAGCGTCGTGGGTCCGTTCGCTGGCGTGCTGCTCGACCGCTGGAGCCGTCAGCGGGTCCTGCTTGTCAGCAACCTGGCCCGCACCGTGCTGGTGGCGCTGCTCGCGCTTTCGCTCGTCGACTCCGGGCCGACCAGCCCGAGCACGGTCGCCCTCGCACTTGTCGTCGTCTCGGTCAACCGCTTCGTGCTGGCCGGCTTGTCCGCCTCCCTGCCGCAGGTGGTGGTCGATCGGCGCCTCGTCACGGCCAATTCCTTCACCACAACCCTCGGAGGCGGGGCAGCTGCCCTGGGCGGCGCCGTCGCTGTCGGGCTTCGCCAGCTGTTCGGCAAGGACGACGCCGGCGCCGCCCGCACCGCGCTGGTAGCCGGCCTGGTCTACGCCGGCGCGGCCCTGCTTGCCCGGCGGATCGACAGGCGCCGGCTCGGGCCGGCCGGACCCCCGGCCCACGAACGCGCCGTTGAGGCCTTCGGCATGGTGGCCCGCGGGCTGCTCGAAGGTGCACGGCACGTGCACCAGCGGGGCCAGGCGGCCCGCGGCCTCGCCGCGATCACCGCTCACCGCTTCTTCTACGGCCTGTCGTTCGTGTCCACCTTGCTCCTCTACACCGAGACCGGCGCGATCCATCGCGGCCTGTCCGGCCTCGGTGAGGTGCTAGCCGCCTCGGTCGCCGGCGGACTGCTCGCCGCCCTCGTCACGCCGCGGGCGACCCGGCGGACCGGCACCCAGCGCTGGATCGTCGTGGTGTTCGCCACTGCTGCGGTCTTCGAGATCGCCTTCGGCATCCCCTACACCCACGGCGCCTTCCTGGTCGCAGCTCTCGGCCTCGGGTTCGCCGCTCAGGCGGCCAAGATCTGCGTCGACACCCTCGTCCAGGAGTCCATCGAGGACGCCTTCCGTGGTCGGGTCTTCTCCCTGTACGACACCTTGTTCAACGTCAGCTTTGTCTCCGCTGCCGCGCTCGCCGCGGTGATCGTCCCCACCAACGGAAAGTCGTACGCCGCCCTCGCCGTCGTCGCGGGCGGCTACGCGGTCACGTCGCTGGCCTATGCGGCCGCGACGGCCCGCCGGTCGGCGCAGGAGCCGCCGGAACCGGTGATGACGGTCCGGACCCGAGCCCAAGCCTGAACCGGCCGGCCCGGCTGGGCCCGAACGAGTGGGCCCGCCTGACCGAACTGTTTCTGGAGCCGCCGTCGGCGTGCTCGAAGGGTCAGCATGATCAGGGCCCGTGATCGCGGTCCCGGACGCCCTGGTACCCGTGATCAGCGGCCCCGATCACGCGACTGACCCGCGTGCCGACGGGATCAGCCGACAGTCCTGCCCAGGCCGCCGATGCTGACCAGTGGACTCGGGAGCGGCTGCGGCTGCGGGGGCGGGCTCGGAAGCGGGAGCAGGACCGGGCTGGGAAGCGGGACCGGGACCGGCGCGGGGGCCGGGGCGGGGGCGGGACTGCCGCTGGGCTGGGGCAGCAGAACGACGACGGCGTCGACAACCTGCTGGACGCTGCCGGGTCCCACCGAGGGCAGGGTCGCCGGGTCGCCGCCCACCGGCGGCGTTCCGGGCCCCGGAGATCCCCTGGGTGTCGTCCCAGTCGTCCCACCACCAGTCCCACTACCCGCGGAGCCGAGATCGATCGACGTCGGGCCGTTCGGCGGCGTACCACCGAAGAGAAGCCCGCCAAAGTCGGTCCCGGGAGGTGCGCCGACGGCGACGCCCGGTGGGCCGTTCGGCTCGAGCACCCTTTCCAGGACGCCGTTGACCCCGTCGACGCGGGCGCCGACCAGCCGGGCAACGACGCCCCAGGAACCGCCGTTGTCGCGCAGGGTGCGCACCCGGACGTAGCGCTCCACGACAGAACCTGCCCGCGCGGCCTCCGCGATGGCGAACGCGAGCGCCTCTTCGCTCCGCGGCGCACCCGCAGCGACCGGAGCACCGGAGCGCAAGGTGGTCGGGACCACGCTCAGCACGGCGGGGCCGGCCCCGCCGGGTCCGTCCAGGCCGGCGGCAAGAGCGGTGAGATCGGTGTCCTCGCTGACCAGGTCGCTGGCGAGGTCACGCTCCCAGCGGTCGCTGGTCAGCGCAAGCGGCGTCGCCGCTCCAGGAAGGGCGCCGGTGGCAACCTGCACCTGGTAGAGGGCGTCGACGGCGGTCGCTGCGCGGCGCCCGGTCGGCGTCACTAACACCGAACCGGAGAAAGCAGCCACGCGCAGCAGAGCTCCGCGCTCCACCCGCAGCACCGCGCCGCGCTTGACCTGGACGGTCGCGGCCGCCGTCTCGAGCGACAGAGATGGGGCGCGGCGGGCATCGACCATTGCCAGGCCTTCGGTAAGCGCTTGACGCGCTCCGTCTACGACGCGCAGGGAGCTCGAGGCCCCGACGTAGGTCTCGCGGCCCGACGTCACGAGGGTGGCGCCTCCGCCTACGCCGGTCCGGACGAGGGCGCCGCGGGGGACTCTGTCGCCGGCCTGGGCCGGAAAGCTGGTGCCGTCGGCGCGCACCAACTCGGCGGAGCGCGCGGCGGACACGGTCGTGACGGCGTCGGCCGTGCTACCTCCGCAGCCGGACAGGCCGGCCGCGGCGAGCAGTCCGCTGGCGAGCAGGGCGACCAACAGCGGCCAGCGCGCGGTCCGGCAGGTGGTCTCGGCGGCGACCGGCCCGGAGGCAGACGCGTCCGCAGCCGGCATACTGGCGAGACGTCCGGTCTGCCCAACTCCGTCCTGCATGCCCGTCATGCTCCCGGCTGTACCTCGCGGCGGTCCATGGCCACAAAGGACTACCCCACTGCGCTGACAACTCACCCCCCTCGCACGACAAGCCACCCGGCCGGGCAGGGATGGGCGGCCCAGGCGTGAGGGGAGGGGGCAGCGACTCAGCGCGGAGGGGTGCGGGCAGCCGCCCAGGACCGGAGCTCGGCCTCGGCCCGCTCGCGGCCGAGCGGGCCGTGTTCCATCCGCAGCGCCAGCAGGTGCGTGAGCGCCCCCCCGACGATCCGACCGGGCCCGATGCCCAGCAGTGCCATGACCGCGGCACCGTCGAGGTCGGGCCGGATCCGGTCCAGCTCCTCCTTCGCGGCCAGCTCGGCGATGCGCCGCTCGAGGTCGTCGTAGGACGCCGCGAGCGCGGCCGCCCGACGCTTGTTCCGGGTGGTGCAGTCCGAGCGGACGAGGCAGTGCAAGCGGGCCAGCTGCGGCCCGGCGTCGGTGACGTAGCGACGAACGGCGCTGTCGGTCCATTCGGTGGTCCCTGGCTGGCCGTAGCCGTGGAAACGCAGGTGCAGCTCCACGAGCCGCGCCACAGCCGCGACGACGTCCTTGCCGTAGCCGAGCGTGCGCAGGCGTTTGCGGGTCATCTGCGCCCCGACCACCTCGTGGTGGTGGAACGAGACAACACCGTCCGGCTCGTGCCGCCGGGTCCGCGGCTTGCCGATGTCGTGCAGGACCGCGGCGAGGCGCAGCACGAGGTCCGGACCGCCTTCGGGCAGGGCCGGTTCGAGCCGGACGGCGCGCTCCAGCACCTGCAGCGTGTGCTCGTAGACGTCCTTGTGCTGGTGGTGCTCGTCGATCTCCAGCCGCAGGGCCGGCAGCTCGGGAAGGACGTGCGCGGCGAGCCCGGTGTCGACGATCAGCTCCAACCCGGCCCGCGGGTCGCAGCTGAGGAGAAGCCGGGACAGCTCGGCCTGGATCCGCTCGACGCTGACGATGGCGAGCCGGTCGGCCATCGCCCTCATCGCCGCCACGACCTCCGGAGCGACCACGAACGAGAGCTGCGCGGCGAACCGGGCAGCGCGCATCATCCGTAGCGGGTCGTCGCCAAAGGAATCCTCCGGTCGACCCGGCGTGCGCAGGACGTGCGCAGCGAGGTCCTCAAGTCCTCCGTACGGGTCGACGAAGGCGTCCGGCCCCCGCCAGTCGGGCAGAGCGACGGCCATCGCGTTGACCGTGAAGTCGCGTCGGACCAGGTCCTCGACGAGCGAGTCGCCGAACTGCACAAAGGGCTTGCGGGAGCTCGCGTCGTACGCCTCAGAACGGTAGGTCGTGATCTCGAGCTTGAAGCCCCGACGCGCGATCCCCACCGTGCCGAAGGCGATGCCCGCGTCCCACGTCGTCTCCGCCCAGCCCTCGACGAGGGCGAGGACCTGCTCGGGGGTGGCATCGGTGGTGAGGTCGAGGTCGTCACCGAGCCGGCCTAGCAGGGCGTCCCGCACCGAGCCACCAACGAGGTGCAGGGCCTGCCCGGCCGCCGCGAACCGCTCGCCCAGCTCGACCGCGACGGAGGAGACGCGCAGCAGCTCGCGCACAGCGTTTTCCTGAACAGCGGTAAGGGAGGGCACGAGAACCCAGCCTACCTACCGGGGGCAGCAGGCTGAGGCGGCTACGGGGGGCAAAGTTGGCCCCCCGGCTGCCCCCCGTTCACCCACGGCGCGTTTCACTGTAGGGACGAAAGGTAAGGAGACCCGCTGTGAAGTCAGCGCTCGACATCCATCAGGCGCTGCTGTCGCGAAGCGTGCGCCACGAGCTGGTGCGCACCCGCTCCAACGCGGCCTCGGCGGACGACCTCCCCCGCGCCCTCGGCGTCGACGCGCAGTCCTGCGTTGCTGTTCGCTGCTTCGTCGTCGACGGCTGCCGCACCGCCAAGGACCGCGCCATCTACCTCGTCGCCGTGCTCGTTCTTGCCGGCGACGGTCCGGACCCGATCAGCCTGCAGCGCACCCTCGGCGCCAGGTCCGTTCGCGCCGCGACCCCCCACGAGGTCAACCTGCACACGGGGTTCAGCTCCGCGTTCGTCAGCCCGGTCGGCCTACCCGCGGACGTGGTGGTTCTCGCGGACGTCGCGCTGGGTGCCCGCGACGTTCTCTACGCCGCAACCGGTGAGAGCGGTGTCGCACTCGGCATCGCCACCAGCGACCTGCTGGCCGCGTCGGGCGCGCGGCTCGCGAGCCTCACTTCCGGCCCGATGGACGTCGAAGAACTGGCGCCGTGGGGCGCCGCGCCCGGCACGGTTGCCCAGCGCGGAGAGGACCCGGCAGCGCGGGTGATCACGCTCGAGGACCGACGGGCGAGCGCCCGCCGCTCCGCTTCCTGACGCTCGACGACAGTGGTCGGCAGCACCCCACGCGCCGTCCCGGATGACGAGGCGATCGGGGCGTTGATCGCGACCATGCAAGAGGCCGGCATCGAGGCGATCGCCGTCGGCTTTCTCAACGCATACGCCAACCCGGCCAACGAGGCTGCCGTGGTGGCGCGGCTGGCGCAGGCCTTCGACCACGTGTGCGGATCGGCCGAAGTGGTCAACGAAGCGCGCGAGTACGAACGCTTCTCGACCTGCGTCGCCAATGCCTACGTGATGCCGGTGATGGCGCGCTACGTGCAAGGCTTGGTCGAGCAGTTGCGCCGCGACGGCTACACCCGGCCGTTCTACACCATGGCCTCGCACGGCGGCCTGCTCTCATCGGCCGCCGTGGCGCGAACGCCGGTGCGCACCATGCTCTCCGGCCCCGCCGGCGGGCTCGCCGCGGCGCGCCACCTGATGGGGCGCCTGGGCG
>JANLPD010000524.1:0-6465 GCA_031367045.1 Frankiales bacterium
CCGCGCCCGGTCGGGTGGCCGGCTGCCCTCGGCATTGCGCTCCTGCCTTTACTGTGGTGAGGTTGCCCTAACTCGCCGCCACCCGAGACTGGAGCCCACATGTTCGCGAACTTCCTCATCGGGCTCCGCGAGGGTCTCGAGGCCTCGCTGGTCGTCGGCATCCTGATTGCCTACCTGGTCAAGACCGGCAACCGTGACAAGCTGCGCCCGGTCTGGGGGGGCATCGCCGCGGCGATCGCGTTGTCGGTGGCCTTCGGTGCGTTGCTGACCTACACGTCCACCGAGGTGCTCTCCACGGGCAAGCAGCAGGAGACGTTCGCCGGGGTGGTCAGCCTCGCTGCCATCGGCTTCGTAACCTGGATGATCTTCTGGATGCGACGCACGGCCCGCTTCCTGAAGACCGATCTACAGGACAAGCTCACCTCCGCGCTGGCCATCGGCGGGTTGGCGCTCGCCGTCACCTCGTTCCTTGCCGTCGGCCGCGAGGGCCTGGAGACGGCGCTGTTCCTGTGGAGCGCCGTCCAGGCCACCGGCAGCACGTCCGCCCCCCTGCTCGGCATCGTGCTCGGCCTTGCCGTCGCGGTGATCCTCGGCTACCTGCTCTACCGGCGGGCCGTCGGGCTCAACCTGGCCAAGTTCTTCACCTGGACCGGTGCCGGCCTCGTCGTCGTGGCTGCCGGCGTCTTGTCGTACGGCGTGCACGACCTCCAGGAAGGCGGCGTGCTCCCCGGCCTCAATTGGCTGGCGTTCGACGTCTCCGCGAGCATGCCGCTGTCCAGCTGGTACGGCTCGCTGCTCCACGGCACGATCGGCTTCACACCCAAGACGAGCTGGCTGCAGCTGGCCGCGTTCGTGTTCTACCTCGTGCCGGTGATGTACCTGTTCTTCCGCCCGGCGACACCCGGCACCCGGGCGGCCACCGCTCCGCCGCCAGCCTCGCCGGTAGCGGCTCCAGCGGACAGCTTGACCACCGCGCGCTAGGCCTTTCCCACCCCACCCCATCGACGGGAGCACCTCCAGCATGCCCGCGTTTCGTCTCGCTGTCCTGCCCGCGCTTGTGGTGCTTGCGACCTCCGCCGCCTGCGGATCCTCGAGCGGGGGTGGCTCTGGACCCGGCGCTGGCTCGGGCAGCACGACGACCGTGACCGCGAGCGATACGGCCTGCGAGGTCGGGTCCAGCACCCTGCCCGCGGGCAAGAACGTCCTCACGGTCAACAACACCGGCTCTGACGCAACCGAGGTCTACGTCTACGGCAAGAGCTCGAGCGGGGCCTACGACAAGGTCCTCGGTGAGGTCGAGAACGTCGGCCCCGGCATCAGCCGCAAGCTGACCGTCACCCTGGCTGGCACCGAGGTCGAGGTTGCCTGCAAGCCCGGGCAGAAAGGCGACGGTATCCGGACCAAGGTCGCTCTGACCGGCGGTAGCAACGCCACCCAGCCGGCCGCGGCCTACGACCGCGAGGTCGCGGTGATTGCCACCAACTTCGGCTTCGCCGGCACCATCTCGACCGCCAAGGTGGGCGAGAAGGTCGAGTTCAAGCTCAAGAACAACGGCCAGACCACCCACGAGTTCGAAGTTCTGGACGCCAGCGGCACCAACATCGGCGAGGTCGGGCCGACCGCACCGGGCAAGGACGGTGAGGTGGTCGTCACCTTCACCAAAGCCGGCCGGTACTCCTTCCTGTGCGGGATCGCCGACCATGCCACGCGGGGCATGAAGGGCAGCATCACCGTCAGCTGATCGACGACCCGCTCCGGGTCGGGTGCGATCATCGGTTCGTGCTGACTGCCGTGCTGACGTTCACCCTGGCGGCGACGCTGATCGTGCTGCTCCCGGGCCCAGACACCCTTGTCGTGCTGCGGAACCTGGTGCGAGGGGGTCGGAGCACCGCGACGCTGACGGTCCTCGGCGTCCTGTGCGGGCTCGGCGTCTGGGTCGTCGCGGCCTCGCTTGGCCTGTCCGCGCTCCTTCGCGCGAGCGAGACCGCCTACACCGCGCTGCGGGTGGTCGGCGCGGTCTACCTGATCTGGCTCGGCGTCCAGTCGCTGCGCTCCCGCACGGTCGCCCCGGCGACCGATGCACCGCCGCGCCGCCTCGTCGGCACGGGCTTCACCGCCGGCCTCGCCACCGATCTGCTGAACCCCAAGGTGGGCGTCTTCTTCGTGACGTTCCTGCCCGGCTTCGTGCCGCACGGCTCCAGCGTCGGCACGACCTCGCTGCTGTTCGGCGGCATCTTTGTCGTCGAGACCGCTGCCTACTTCGCGCTGCTGCTCCTGCTCGCCGGCCGGGTCACCCGCTGGCTCGAGGAACCGCAAACCCGCAAGCGCCTGGACCGGGCGACCGGCATGGTCCTGTTGGGATTCGGCATCCGTCTCGCGGTCGAGAGCTGACTACCGCGCAGGGCCGTCCCGCAGCACGCTGCGTACCTCCTCGGCCCTGAGGTCGTACGGCGAGAAGCCCGCCATCCACCACGTCGCCCCTGCCTTCTCGAAGCCTGTCGGGTCGGTGCCCGGAGGTCCCCCGACCGCCACGTCGTAGGCCCCCGTTGCGCCCACCTCGGCGCGAACCCCCTGGACAGCCGAGACGATCTCGCGCAGGTCGTCAGGGGTCGCGACCTCGATCGGGAAGATGCCCTCGAACCGGGCCGCCCTTCGCAGCGGTGCCTGGTTCCCCTTGCGCATCGCAACCCACACCGGCGGGCCGGGGCGCTGAACCGGCGTCGGCAGCAGCGTCAGCCCGTCCGCCACGTAGTGCTCGCCCCGGTGGCGGAGCTGCTCGCCGGACCAGGCCGCCCGCAGGACTTCCAGGCCCTCATCGAGCATCTGCCCGCGGACCCGGTCGTCGAGCTGCTCGCCCGTGGCACTGAGCTCTCCAGCGCCGTCGCTGCCGAGGCCCACACCGAACACGACCCGGCCCCCTGACAGGCGATCCAGAGTCGCGACCTCGCGGGCCAGCTTCACCGGCCGGCGCCGCGGCAGCGGCGTCACCATGGGGCCAAGGCGGACCTGCTCGGTGGCGCAGGCAATGGCCGCCAGCACGATCCACGGGTCGGCAGCGCCGACGACGGGCGCGCGGTAGGAGACGTGATCCCAGACGAACACGCCGTCCCAGCCCGCCTCCTCCGCCTCGGCGGCCAGCCGCACGACGACGGCCGGCTCGGCGAGGTCGTCGAACAGGGGTAGGAACAGGGCATGGCGCACGCGCCGGAGGTTACGTCCTGTGCCGCGATCCGGGCCTATTGCCCTGAAGTGGGCGGTGCAGTGACCGGACGCACGACGGGGGCGGTCTTGGCGGTCGCGGCCTTTGCCGACTTCTTGGGTTTTTTGGCTTCGCGCCCCTGCTTGTCCTTGGACATGTCTTTCTCCTGACGTCGGTGGCGCACCGGGCAGAATGAACCTACGGCGCACGGGCCCGGAAGGCACGTCCATCGCCCGTGCCATCTCCGCAACGCCGGACTCGCGCCCTTTCCAGACGAGGCGAGAGCCGCACCTCCCGTTACCCCCGGGTGCGGCTCTCGTCGACTGCCAAGTTCCGTGCACCCCCCTCCAGGAGCGCGGCGCCTGCTCACCAGGACCAACAGCCGCGGCCCCGTCGGACCGCAAACCGCCCGTCAACCGCGCGCGCCGCCCGGCTGCAAAGGGCGCCGCACCGCGGATCTGCGAAGTGTCCACGATCCTGCCGGCTAGCAGGCCCGCCAAACCGAAGACGGTCCGAATGGGCAGCATTGATAGTCCATTAGGACTACCTCGGCGCGCTGCCCGTTCGCCCGTCTGCGCCGCCCAGTGACGACGGGTCGCTGGCGGGGCGGCTCTGACCGTTAGTCGCTCGCCGGCAGTTCGACCGTGACCACCAGGCCGCCGCCCTCGCGCGAGGCGGCGCTCACCCTCCCTCCGTGCACGGTGGCCACCGCGCGCACGATCGACAGACCGAGCCCCGCGCCCCGCCGGGAGGTCCGGACAACACCCAACCGGCGGAACGGCTCGAAGAGCCCGGGCACCTGCTCCGGCGGCACCTCTGGGCCGGTGTTGGTGACCTGCAGCCGCACCCGGCCCGCCACCATCCCGGTGTCGACACGGACCCAGCCACCCTCGACGTTGTGGCGCACGGCGTTCTCCACCAGGTTGCCCGCGAGTCGCTCCAACAGCCCTCGGTCGCCGAGGACCTCCGCCGGGGCGTACGACGTGGCGACGGTCAGGCCTCTCGAGTGCAGCTCGCCCGCAACGGCTGCCACCGCCTCGGCGCAGACCTCCGGCAGCTCGACCCGTTCGCGCAGCGGGAGGCCGTCGACGGACAGTCGGTCCGAGCGCGCCAGCAGCAGCAGGCTGTCGACCAGCCGGTCGGCGCGCTGAGTGGCGTCCCGGACGACCACGGCCGCCGCCCTCAGGTCCTCCACCGACGAGTCGGGGTCGGCGAGCGCCACCTCCACTTCGGTGCGCATCACGGCCAACGGCGTGCGCAGCTCGTGGCTGGCGTCGGCGACGAACCGGCGTTGCGCCTCGAAGGCGGACTGCAGGCGGCCGAGCATCGCGTCGAACGTGTCGGCGAGCTCCTTGAGCTCGTCCCGCGGTCCGACAAGTGCGATCCGCGCGTCGAGCCCCTCTGCCGACAGCCGCTGAGCTGTCGACGTGATCACCTGCAGCGGGGTCAGGACGCGACCGGCGAGCCAGTACGACACCCCCACGCCCAGCGCCCCCAGCACGACGAGGGCGAGCAGTCCCTGGCGGACCAATGTGGCCAGGGCCTGCTGGCGCAACTTGCCCTGGAACGCCTCCAGCGTGAGGACCTGGCCGTCGGGCAGCTGGACCGCGAGACCCGGCGGGACGACGCCCCCAGCCGACAGCGTGCGGTCGACGAGCACGACGGACAACGCGAGCAGGACGACCCCGACGGCCACGGCGACGGCCGCATAGACGAGGGTCAGCCGCCAGCGCAACGTCGTCCTGGCGGTCGGGGGCGCGGTCAGGGGCCCGCTCGGGGGCCCGCTCGGCGGCCCGCTCGGCGGCACTGTCGGGGACCCGCTCGGCGGTACAGCCGATGGACCCGGCGGTGGAACGCCGGCTGCCGGATCGATCACTGCGTCCCCAGCCGGTAGCCGGCCCCGACCACCGTCTGCACCACCGCCGGGTCGCCCAGCTTGCGGCGCAGCGTCATCACGGTGACCCGCACGATGGTGGTCGCCGGGTCGGCGTTCTCGTCCCAGACGCGCTCCAGCAGCTCCTCACCGCTGACGACGGCGCCGTCGGCGCGCATCAGTTCCTCGAGGACGCCAAGCTCCTTGCGGGTCAGGTCGAGCTCCACGCCGTTCCTGGCGGAGGACCGCTTGGCTGGGTCGAGGGCCAGACCCCCCGGGCCGTGCAGCACCGGAGGTGCCGGTGGGGTGGCGCGCCGGCCCAGCGCCCGCACCCGGGCGACGAGCTCGGCGAAGGCGAACGGCTTGGACAGGTAGTCGTCGGCGCCCAGCTCGAGTCCGGCGACGCGGTCGGCCAGCCCGCCGGCAGCCGTCAACATGAGCACCCGGGTCAGCGATCCCTCCCCTGCCAGACGGCGGCAGATGTCGTCGCCGCTGCGACCGGGCAGGTCGCGGTCGAGCACCAGCACGTCGTACCGGGTCACCATGGCCTTCTCCAGCCCAAGCTCCCCGTCGTACGCGACGTCGACAGCCATGCCCTCGCGCCTCAGCCCGCGGGCGACGGCATCCGCCAGCGGCTCCTCGTCCTCTACCACCAGCACACGCACGAGCGGACGGTAACCGAGGTGCCGTCAGGTGGCTGTGAGGTCGGTCTGCGGGATGGGCCGGTTGGGCCTGGACCTAGGCCTGGAAACTCACCCGAATGCCGCGCCTGAGGGGACTGCGCCCCGGTAGCGTTGCTGCATGCAGGTCCCGGGCCCCGTGGAGCTCCGCCGTGCGGCCCTGGCCGTGTCGGTTCTTTCCGATGTCGACCTCGAGCCTGCCAACCTCGGCGTGACCCTGCCGGGCACCCCCACCGTCTGGGTCCCGTGGACCGAGATCCGCCGCGCCCTGGCTGGCCACGACCCTGAGGGCGAGACCGGCCGCCTGCGCCTGACCGACTGGCTGCAGGCGCGACGATGGGCGGCCGACCTCCCTTCCAGCGAGCTTGGCTCACGCCTGCGGGTGGCGGGCTTGCCGCTGGAGCACGCGCTGCACCCGGGCCTGGACTGGGTCCGCGCCCGGGTCCTCGGCAACGCCCTCGACCTCGGTCTCGGCGCCGTCGACATCGACCCGTCCGACGCCGACCGCGTTGTTCTGCTCCCGGCCACGGTCTTGGACGACGCCGGCCTCGACGCCGAGGTGGCCTGGCTCGAGGCCTTCGCCCAGCTCGAAACCCTCGGAGCGCTGGCAGCGGAGCGGGTCAAGCTGGATCCGAAGGGCCTGCTGAGGCCGCTTGGTGACTGCGATGTCGTCACCTTGTTGGGCTCGCGCAACCTGCGGGCGGCCCTTGCAG
>JANLPD010000530.1:0-1568 GCA_031367045.1 Frankiales bacterium
AACCCGTCGATGTGCATCTCGGTCACCCAGTAGCGCAGCGAGTCCATGATCAGCTGCAGGACGTGCGGCGAGCGGACGTCGAGGGTGTTGCCGCAGCCGCTGTAGTCCCGGTAGCGCGAAAGGTCTTCCTCCGTCCGGTAATAAGCGAGGTTGTCGATCCCGCGAAACGACAGGGTCGGGCCGGTCTCGTCGCCCTCGGCGGTGTGGTTGTAGACGACGTCCAACAAGACCTCTATGCCGGCCGCGTGCAACGCCCGGACCATCGCTTTGAACTCCCGCACCTGCTCGCCGGCGGAGCCGCTCGCGGAGTAGGCGGCGTGCGGCGCGAAGTAGCCGACCGAGTTGTAGCCCCAGTAGTTGGTCAGCCCCCGGCGGAGCAGGTGCGGCTCGGAGACGAAGTGGTGCACGGGCATGAGCTCGACCGCGGTCACCCCGAGGTCGCGCAGGTAGCCGACCGCAGCCGGGTGCGCCAGCCCGGCGTAGGTGCCGCGCAGCGCCGCTGGGATGTCGGGGTGGCGCGCGGTGAAGCCCTTGACGTGCAGCTCGTAGACGACGGTGTCGGACCAGGCCGTGCGCGGCCGGATGTCCTCGCCCCACGGGAACGCGTCGCCGACGACGACGGACTTGGGGACGAACGGGGCGCTGTCGCGGTGCTGCTGGACGTGGTCTTTGCCGCGCACGGACCCGAAGACGGCGTCGTCGAGGCGAAACTCGCCCTCTACCGCCTTGGCATAGGGGTCGATGAGCAGAGCTGCGGGGTTGAAGCGCAGGCCCTTGGCCGGGTCGAACGGCCCGTCGACCCGGAAGCCGTAACGCTGCCCTGGCCCGACCTGCGGCAGGTAGCCATGCCAGACGTGGTGGGTCGACTCCTCCAGCGGCACCCGCGTCTCCCGGTCGCCTCCTGGCCCTGGGGACGGCTCGAACAGGCAGACGTCGACGGCCTCGGCGTCGTGCGAGAAGAGCGCGAAGTTGGTCCCCTCACCGTCCCAGGTCGCGCCCAGGGGGGTCGGTCGTCCGGGCCACGGGCGCAGGGGGGACGGGGTGCTCACCGGGACATCCAACCCTTCAGCAGGTGCGGGCCTGCGCTTTTGATCGCGCGCGTTCGAGCATCACGTGCACGACGAGCGCGTTGCGCAGCAGCGTCGCGAACTCGTCGGGCTCGGTCAGCAGCCAGCCGTGATGGCCGTGGATCACCTGCGTCGGCAGGGCGCTGGTGATGCCGGCCAGGGCTCCCGGCACGATGATCCGGTCTTCGTCGCCCCAGATGAACAGCACCGGCAGGTCCCGCGCGATCAGCTCGGCGGCCTGGTCGGCGAGCGACGCGGTCAGGGCCAGCCGGGCGGTCAGCGCAAGGGTGACCGGCTTGCGCAGCAGGTTGGGCACGAAGTCCCGGGCCATGGACGGGACGGCCCTGGCGAAGCCGCGCGGACTGAGCTCGCCGACCGTGCCGAGGGCCCACCGCAGCCAGGAGGCGTCGACGAGGCCGGCCCGGCGCCCCGGGGCTCCGCCGATGGAGTTGACGAGGGTGAGCGCCCGCACCTGCTCGGGACGGTCCGTTGCCAGCTGCA
>JANLPD010000532.1:0-4334 GCA_031367045.1 Frankiales bacterium
ACGACGTGGTGGTGCTCGCGCCCGTCGGACCGGCGCTCCTCGTCCTGGCCTGCCGGGGCGTGCCGGTCCGGCGGGGAGCGCTGCTGGGTCTGCTCGCGGGACTGGCCTTCTACCTACCGTTGCTGCACTGGGCAGGGGTCGTCGTCGGACCCGGCGCCTGGATCGCCCTGGCGGTCCTGCAGAGCCTGTTCACCGGCCTGCTCGGAGCAGCCCTCGCCGTCGTGACCCGCCGGCCGGGCTGGGCGCTGTGGTCGGCCCTGCTGTGGGTGGCCACCGAGGCTTTCCGCTCGCGGGCGCCCTTCGGCGGCTTCCCGTGGGGACGGCTGGCGTTCAGCCAGGCGGACAGCCCGCTGCTCCCGCTCGCCTCGCTCGGCGGCGCCCCGACCGTCAGCCTCGCGGTGGCCCTTCTCGGGGGAGCCCTGGCGGCGCTCGTGGTCGCGCGCCGCCGCGAGCTTGTGCTCGTCGGTGTGCCCGCGCTGGCGCTCGTGGTCGCCGGCCTGCTGGTGCCAGTGCCGACCGGCGGACCCACCACGACAGTGGCTGTGGTTCAGGGCAATGTGCCCCGGCTCGGCTTCGAGTTCAACGCGCAGAGGTCCGCCGTCTTGCGCTATCACGTAGCCGCCACCCATCAACTGGCGCAGGACGTACGGGCCGGCCGGGTCGTCCGGCCCGACCTGGTCATCTGGCCCGAGAACGCCTCCGACCTCGACCCGTTCTCCGACCCGGAGGCCGCCGCGCTCATCGACGGTGCCGTGAAAGATGTCGCCGTTCCTGTCCTGGTCGGGGCGCTGGTCGACGGTCCTGGTCGCTTCCTCAGCAACACCGGAGTCGTATGGGATCCGGTGACCGGCCCGGGCGCGCGCTACGTCAAGCGCCACCCCGTGCCCTTCGGGGAGTACATCCCGCTGCGTGGCCTGGCCCGCCGGATCACCACCAAGGTCGACCTGGTCCCGCGCGACTTCGCCCATGGCACAAGGGTGGGAGTGCTCGATGTCGGACCCGCGCGGATCGGTGACGTGATCTGCTTCGAGGTGGCGTACGACGACCTCGTGCGCGACATCGTGGTGGGAGGAGGCAGGCTCATCGTTGTGCAGACCAACAACGCAACTTTTGGCCGGAGCGGAGAGACGGTGCAGCAACTGGCCATGGGGCGTCTGCGCGCCGTCGAGCACGGTCGTGCCGTCCTCGTCGCCGCGACGAGCGGGGTCAGCGCTGTGATCGCGCCCGATGGCCGGGTCATCGACCGGGCGGAGGTGTTCACCCGCGACGTCCTGGTGCAGCGGGTCCCCTTGCGGGACGACCACACTCTGGCGACGCGGGTCGGTGCGTGGCCTGAGCTGGCGCTGTCGCTGCTCGGCCTTGGCGCACTGGCCTTTGCTGTCCGCGCCTCCGCCGTGGCCTCCCGGAGAGCTGCATGACCTCGCCGGCACCCCGGGTCCTCGTCTGCGTCCCGACCTACCAGGAGCGCGACAACCTCCTGCCGATCGCTGAGCGCCTGCACGCCAGCGTCCCAGACGCCCACCTGCTCGTCATCGACGACGGCAGCCCGGACGGCACGGGCACGATCGCGGCCGAGCTCGCTGAGCGCGAGCCGTGGGCGCACGTCCTGCACCGCACCGTGAAAGCAGGGATCGGCGCCGCCTACGTCGCGGGGTTCGCCTGGGGCTGCGAGCGTGGCTACGACGTCCTCGTCGAGATGGACGCCGACGGGTCGCACGCCCCCGAACAGCTGCCCCGCCTGCTGGCGGCGCTCAGCGACGCCGATCTCGCGCTGGGCAGCAGATGGGTTGTCGGGGGGCAGGTCGTCAACTGGCCGAAGAGCCGCGAGCTGCTCAGCCGCGGTGGCAACGCCTACACCCGGATCATGCTGGGGCTGCCGCTGGCCGACGCTACGGGCGGCTTTCGCGCCTACCGGCGCAACGTGCTCGAGGCGCTACCGCTGAGCGATGTCGCCTCGCAGGGCTACTGCTTCCAGGTCGACCTGGCCTGGCAGGCGTGGCGGGCCGGTTTCCGGGTCGTCGAGGTGCCCATCACGTTTGTCGAGCGGGAGCGCGGCGAGTCCAAGATGAGCCGCTCCATCGTCATCGAGGCCCTGTGGCGGGTCACCTGGTGGGGGCTGACGAGCAAGCGATCCCGCCTGCGCGTGCCAACGCGCCCGGCAACGCGGCTCGACCACTCTGAGAGCTGACGTGCCGCTGCTCCTCGTGCTCACGTTCATCGTGGTGCCGATCGTCGAGCTCTATGTGATCATCCAGGTCGGCCAGGCGATCGGCCTGCTCCCGACCCTCGCTCTGCTCATCGCCGACGCAGTGATCGGCGCGGCGCTGGTCCGGCGGGAGGGCCGCAAGACCTGGGCCGCCTTTCGCGTCGCGACGCAGGCTGGTCGCGTCCCTGGCAAGGAGGTCGCGGATGGGGCTCTCGTCATCTTCGGCGGCGCCCTGCTCATGACACCGGGCTTCACCACCGACGTCCTTGGCCTGCTCTGCGTGCTGCCACCGACGCGCGCCCTGCTGCGCAGGCGGCTCACCGGCTTCTTCACCCGGCGCCTCGGCATCGCCGGGGTCGTCGGCTCCCGGCTCGGCCGGTCCCGAGGCAGGAGAGGCTCGCCTTCTCCAGAGGCTGGCCGGCCGCGGTCAGGCGGCGGCCGAGGCGGGGTGGTCGAAGGCGAGGTCGTAGACGGCGACGTCGTCGATGACGGCTCCTGAGCGACGTCTGTACGGCGCCGGGTAGCGCGAACAGCCGCCGGACGTCACGAAGGCCGCACCCTCGGGCGCGGCCTTCGTGAGTTGACTGGGGTGATCAGGCGCTCTTCTTGCGCTCCTTCAGGGCGGCCTTGACCTTGCCCTGGTTGTCATGCAGCACGCTGAGGCGCTCCGCCAGGACCTCCTCGAGCTCGGCGGGGGAACGACGCTCGAGCAGCATGTCCCAGTGGGTACGCGCGGGCTTGACCTTCTTGGGCTCGGGCTGCTCGGCGTCGCGCTGGAGCGCGACCGCGCCGCAGACCCGGCACTCCCAGGTCGGGGGGATCTCAGCTTCGACCGCAAAGGGCATGGTCGTTGCATGTCCACGGGGGCAGTCATAGACGGTGTCGAGACGGGGGGCGAACTCGGTGTGCCGATCGCTCTCGTAGCTCACCGCCCCGAGGCGGCTGCCTCGTAGGACGCGGTCGCTCATGGTGGTGCCTCCACTTCCAGGATCTCGCCTGTTCAACGAACAAGGTGCTACAAGGATTCCCGCGCACCGCCGCGGGACACCTCCGCAGGTGGAAGCCTGAGGGGTGATGCCGCAATCCAGGAGGATCTATGCCGTTTCTCACCCATCCCAGCCCGCGCCGCTCGAGGCTCAGGCGTCTGGCCACCCCGAGATACGTGGCGTGCGGTCGCGTCGGGGCCGGAGCCTGGATGCTGACCCGTCCCCACCGGTTGCCCGGTCTGCTCGGGGTGGACTCCGCGACCGCAACGCGCACCTCGTGGAGTGTGCAGATGCTCGGCGCCCGGGAGGTGGCGCTTGGCTTGGGCACGCTCAGCTCGCTGCGACGTGGCAGTAACGATCGGGCCGCCCGGAGCTGGTTGGCGGCAGGACTGCTCAGCGATGCCGCGGACGCCGTCGTCCTGGCTACCGCGGTCCGTCGCGGCCGGGTCTCCACGACACCGGGCCTCGGCGTCGTCGTCGTGGCCGTCGTCGCCGCGGAGGTCCAGTTCCAGGCGTTGCGCCGCCGCTGAGGATGGGGTAGCCAGGTGGTGCGGCGTTCTCGGTTCCGCCTCCGCCGCCCCGAGCGCCCCTTGTCAGGCGCCGCTGAGCTGGACGGCTTTGAAGGCGAGCAAGACCGCCCCAACCACGAGGTAGGCGAGCATCCCGAGCTGGTGCCGGCTGACCAACGGACGGGCTGCAGCAGGGCGAGTTGGGGCATTCGCCAGCGCATCTTTTCGCTTCGGCTGATCGCCGTCGGCGGGGTTGGGGGTGCGCCGCCGGTTCGGTGTTGAACGATCTTCAGGGACGCTCCGGTGAGCAATCCGAGGATGACTATCGCGGTGGCAATCTGCTCGCTGACCGTCATGACGTTGATGCACGGGAACAGAGTCGTCGACATGAGAATCCCGGAGAGCAGGAGCAGGACGCTGACGATGAGCCCGGCGAGGAGATTCAGCCACCGTGGGTTGATCCACGGGCCCAGGACCTCGCGGTCGTTGCACAGAAGCAGCCGGAAGACGCTCGCGCTGGGCAACAGGAGCCCAGCCAGGGCGAACATCCGGGCGGGCCGGCGGGTGTCGAGCCGGGCCAGGACCCAGCCCGCGCCCGTGTCGTCGAGCTCGACGTCGTAGGCAGGCACAAGC
>JANLPD010000014.1:0-12274 GCA_031367045.1 Frankiales bacterium
GTCGAGGGAACAATGGTTATCGACGCCGAGCAGATCGAACCCGTCCTGGCACACCTCGGCGACGGCGCCGGCGGCCTCCTGACCGGGCAGGTCACCGACGCTGACGGCCCATTCGGGGTGGTCGACCTCGCCGCGCTCTTCGCCCTCGCCGACATCCTTCCGCGGGTGCGCCGCGCGGGCTGACCCGGCGCGCGCCCTACAGGCACAGCCGGCGCGCGCCGACGACCCTGCAAGCACCGTGTCCGCAAAGCACGGTGTCCGCAAAGCACCGTGTCCGCAAAGCACCGTCGTCGTAGCACCTGGCAGGAGGGACTCCCGTGGACTTCTCGATCCGGCTCGCCCGAGCCGCCGCGATCATGACCTGGATCAGCTTGGCTGTGGGCCTGGTGGCGGCGACGCTCATGGACCAGGTCGGTGCCGGAGCCGGAGTCCACCTCCACCTGATCGCGTTCTACCTGTGGACCATCTTCGGTGCTGTGATCGCCGCGCTGCTGAGCATTTTACCGATGGTCGCGACGAAGTCGCCCTTCGTGGTCAAGAACATGACCGTGTTCCGATGCTTGCTGCTCGTCAGCGAGACCGTCTGGATCACGGCCGACGTGGCCGTGTCCGGTGGTGTGCGCGGGCCGTTCTGGTTCTGCTACCTCGGCGTGGTGCTGTTCGCCGCTGTCTCGCTGAAGGCATGGCAGGCCGCGCTGTTCGGCTTCGCGGCGAGCGGCGGCCTCGTCGTTGCGTCCGCGATCTCGCACACGCTCACCGTGGACGCGATCGGTGCGCTCGTCCTGATCGGCGCGACCTTTCCGATCACTTCCTGGTTCATCTCGACGCTGTCCCGGGCGGTCTGGGGCATGCGGAAGGCTGCCAGTGCAGAGCGCAAGGATCTTGAGTCCCGCGTGCAGGAGCTCTCTGCCTACCTCGAGAAGGCTGCGGCCGGCGACCTTGCCGCCGAGGTCGAGTCCGTCGACCACGTGCAGCTTGCCGGACTGGCGACCGCCTTCAGCCATACGCTCGGCAACCTTCGGGGGCTCGTCGGTCAGATCCGCACCGGCGGCGAGCAGATCGCAGCCTCTGCCGGTGAGCTGCTCGCCACCGCCGAGGAGCACGCAGCCTCGGCCACCCAGCAGTCCTCGGCGGTGTCGGAGACCACCTCCACCATCGAGGAGCTGGCGGCGACCGCTGCCCAGATTGCCGAGACGTCCGAGGCGGTCGCCCGTTACGCCGCCGAGACGCTCCGCTACGCCGAGCAGGGCCGGGCGGCGGTGTCGGCCTCGGTGGAGTCGATGGACACCATCGCCCAGCGGGTCGACTCCATCGCCGCCCGAGCCCTGTCCCTCGGCGAGAAGTCGCACGAGATCGGCCGAATCCTCGACGTCATCGACGACCTTGCCGACCAGACCAACTTGCTCGCCCTGAACGCGGCCATCGAGGCGGCCCGGGCCGGGGAGCACGGCCGCGGCTTTGCCGTCGTCGCCTCTGAGGTCCGCAAGCTGGCCGAGCGGGCGCAGGAGTCCACCGGCCAGATCCAGGCGATCGTCGGCGAGATCCAAGCCGAGACCAACTCCACGATCATCGCTTCGGAGGAGGGGGCCAAGGAGGTCCGCGCGGGCACCCAGCTGGCTCACGGGGTCGTCGAGGCTCTCGAGCGGATTTCCGGCATGGTCGATGAGACCACCACCGCGGCGAAGGAGATCTCCATCGCCACCCAGCAGCAGCGCAGCGCGTCCGACCAGGTCGTGGCGGCGATGACGCAGGTTTCGGACGTTTCAAGGCAGTACGCCGTGGGCTCGCGCCAGGCGGCCGCCGCCGCCGCCCAGCTCAACGTCCTTGCCGCCGAGCTCCGCTCGTCGATCTCGGCGTTCAAGACCGGCTGACGAGCGATGCCGGCATGGGGGGAGGACCCCGAGCTGCTCGCGACCTTCCGAGCCGAGGTCGAGGAGCGGCTCGCCTCCCTGCAATCAGGCCTGCTCGCGCTCGAGAGCCACCGCGCGCCACGCCAGGTCGTCGCCGGGCTCTTCCGCGACGCCCACACGGTGAAGGGCTCCGCGCGGATGCTGGGCCTGGACGGCGTCCTTCGCGTCGCCCACGCGATGGAGGACCTGCTCGGCGCGCTACGGGACGACCGGTTCGCAGTACGCCGGGATCTCGTCGACCTCCTGCTTGCCGCCTGCGACGGGATCGCCCATGCCCTCCCGGGAGAGCCCGGAGCCGAGTCCCTTGGCGATGCCGCGCTGCAACCTCTCGTCGACGCGCTCGGCCGGGCCGTAGCGGGCGAGGACCGGGTGACCGTGTCGGCGGCTGTCACGGCTGTCACGGCCGTCAGGGCGGTCCCGGCTGTTTCGCTTGAGCGGGCCGCGGCCGAGCCGTTCGACGGCGTCCCGTCGAGGCGGGCCGCCGACTCGAGCCGGGCCGCTGACTCGAGCCGGGCCGCTGACTCGGGGCGGGCCGCCGACTCGGTGCGGGTGGGTGCCTCCAAGGTCTATGACCTGCTTGATGCGGTTGGCGAGGCCGATCTCGGTGCCCGGCGCGTCGAGCAGACGACGGGCACGCTCCTTGCACTGGCGGCGGAGCAGGCGAGGTGGGTCGCGACGCTGCGCCAGGTCATCGGACGCGACGCAGTCGGCCTGCCCGCAGACGTCGCCTTCGCCTTGCACCGGCTCGTCGGTGTCGGTGACGAGCTGACCGCCTCGGTGCGCAGCCTGCGCGAGCTCGTCGAAGGGCACCGCGGCGGGATGGCGCTCGTGCGCAACGGCGCGATGGGACTGGCGATGGTCCCGGTCCGCCGCGTCTTCGCGGCGCTGCCCCGCATCGTGCGTGATGTCGCGGCCAGCACGGGCAAAGATGTCCGGCTCGAGCTGAGCGGCGAGGATGTCGAGCTGGACAAGAAGGTGCTCGACGGTGTCGCTGACGCCCTCAAACACCTTGTCATCAACGCGGTCGCCCACGGCTGCGAGCACGCCGCGTCGCGCACGGCCGCTGGTAAGCCGGCGCAGGCAGTCGTCACGGTCGCGGCCCGCAGCGTCGGCGGGACCGTCGTTATCGAGGTCACCGACGACGGTGCTGGGGTCGACGAGGAGGCGGTCCGTCACAAGGCCGTCGAGCTTGGCCTGCTGCCGGTGGACACCACCGCTTGCGGGCCGGCGCTGCTCAGCGTGCTGTGCACCCCGGCCTTCTCCACGAGCCCGACGGTGACCGAGACAAGCGGGCGCGGAGTCGGCTTGGACGTGGTCCGCGACGCCGTCGAGCAGCTCGGTGGCGGCGTGGAGGTGCGCAGCGAGGTGGGCGTCGGCACCTGCTTCGTGCTGACCCTGCCGATCACGCTCGGGGTGCTGCGCTGCTTGATCGCCCGCGTCGGAGCCGAGCGCTACGCAGTCCCCGTCCCGGGTGTCGTCGAGTCACTTTCGCTTCGCGACGCCGAGGTGCACACCCTCGCCGGGGCGACGGTCGTCGTCCGGCACGGCGTGTCCGTACCACTGCTCGACCTCGGTGCCGCCCTCGGGCTGGCGCGGTCCGGCGAAGCGCCGAAAGCCGCCCTCGTGGTACGCCACGGCTCCGGCACGGGAGGCCAGATCGCTTGGGCCGTCGACCGGTTGGAGGGCGAGTCCGAGCTGGTCGTCAAGGACCTCGGGTCCTTCCTCGGCCGGGTCCCCTTCGTCGCCGGCGCAACGATCGACGGTGACGGGAGCGTCGTCTGTCTGATCGACCTGCGCGAGCTCGCCGAGCGTGCTGTCGGCGCCCACCCGGCCGGCACCGGCCTGGCCGGCAGTGCGGCACTACCACGCTCCGACCGGTCGGCCGGTGCTGGGACACAGGGCACAGGAGCCCAGGGCACCGGGGCACCGGGCACTGGGACACCGGGCACTGGGGTGCGCAAGCCGCGGGTCCTGGTGGTCGAGGACTCGGTCGGTGTGCGCGAGCTCGAGCGGGTCATCCTGGAGGGCGCCGGCTACCAGGTGGAGACGGCAGTGGACGGGCTCGACGGCGCCTCGCGTTTGCGCGACGATCCGGCCGACCTGGTGCTGTCCGACATCGAGATGCCCGGCATGGACGGGTTCGACCTGACACGCACGATCCGGCGGACCAAGGGCTGGGAGAACGTCCCGGTGATCATCATGACCTCCCGCGGGGAGGATCATGCTCGACAGGCTGGGCTCGAGGCAGGCTGCTCGGCGTACCTGTTCAAGAACGAATTCGACCAGGATCAGCTGGTGCAGACCGTGAGAAGGCTGGTGGGTCGCTGATGGCGAAGATTGTGATCGCGGACGACAGTCCGACGCTGCGTCGGATCGTGACGTCCGTGCTGACCAAGGAGGGACACGAGGTCATTGCCGCCGAGGACGGGATCGGTGCGGTGCAGGCCGCCCTGTTGCACCAACCGGACGCGGTCGTGCTGGACGTGCAGATGCCGCGCGTCTCAGGCTTCATCGCGGCTCGCCTGCTCAAGGATGACTGGCAGACCGCGGATATCCCGGTCGTCATGCTGACGTCGCTCGACGCCGCCTCTGACCGCTACTGGGCCGGCCAGGCGGGCGTGGACCGCTACCTCACCAAGGATTTTGAGGCCCCCGAGCTGGCGGGGACGATCGAGGAGGTCCTCATCGCCTCTGCGGCAGCGCGCGGCGGTCGTGCCCGCCTGGTTCCGGAGCCGCTCGAGCTGTCCGAGGAGGACGTACTCTCGCGGGTCTGCGACCTGCTGGACCGAAAGCTCTTCGAGTCCTCCGTCGCCTCTTCGGTCACGGCCATCGCGGTCACCGCCAAGGGCCTCGAGCAGACCGTCGCAGCTCTGCTCGGCGTCCTGCAGCGCTTCGTTGCCTATGACCTCGCCGCGGTTCTCCTGGCCGCCGAGAAGCAGGCCTACGTCGCCGTCGGCGGCCAGACCGCACGCGTCCATTACGACGACTTCCTCGCCCAGTCGGTCGACAGCGTCTCGTCGTACGGCGGTGACGCGCTGTCCGCAAGTGGTCTGTTGACCCGGGTTGCCCAGGCCGGCGGGGAGATCGTCGAAGACCCCGACGATCTGCCCAACGGCCCCGAATCCGCGCCGATGGCGACCTTCCTGTCGATGCCGCTGCGCGGTCACGGCGGCGTGGTCGTCGGGGTGCTCGCCCTGTCGAGCTCGGTCAAGAGCGCGTTCGGGGAGACCGCCCTGTCGACGCTGAAACTCGTCGAGGGGCCAGCCGCCATCGTCATCGACAACGCGAGACTGCGGGGGGCGGGCGACCCGTCCGGCTGAGTCTCTGCGCCTACGCTGGGCCGGACTTCCCCTGCCCCTCGAGAGGCTGCCGTGCCGCGCCCCACCCGAACCGCCCTGCTGGCCGGGGGGGCGCTGGTCGCACTGGTGGTCGTCGGCTACGGCGCGTCGTACGCCCTGTCCGGTGACCGCATCCCGCGCGGGGTGAAGGTCGGCGCCGTCGACCTGTCCGGTGACACCCGCGCACAGGCGACAGCCCGCGTCGCGCAGTCCTTCTCCGGCCCGGCCTCCTCGTCGCTGGCCCTCGTTGCGGGGCCCGACGTGCTGACGCTGCCGGTGGCGGGCTCCGGGCTCGCGGTTGACGCCGACAAGACGGTGGACCAGGCGCTCTCCGCCGGTCCGCTCGACCGGCTCCGCAGCCTGTTCGGCGCCACCCGGGTGCTCACTCCCGTGCTGTCCGTCGACGAGACCCGGCTCCAGGGCCGGCTGGCTGAGGTGGCGAAGCGGTTCGACCGACCGGTGCGCGAGGGAACGGTGCACTTCGACGGTGTGACGCCGGTCGCGGTCCTGCCGCAGGCCGGCCGGGCCCTCGACGTCGACGGCGCCGCGAAGGCGGTCCGCGCCGCGTTTCCCCTGTCGCTGCGCGTCGAGGTGCGGGCCAGGACCACTGCGGCGAAGACGACGGAGGAGGGCGTGAACAGGGCGCTGGAGACCATCGCCAAGCCGGCAGTCTCGGCGCCGATCACCTTCTCGGTCGCCGGCAAGAAGCTCGTCGTCCAGCCCGCCGACCTGGCCAGGGCGCTGAGCTTCACGGCGGATCCGTCCGGTGCGTTGTCCGGGGTCGTGGACAAGGCCAAGCTCGTCTCCTCTCTCGGCGGCCGAGTCGACACGGCTCAGCAGGCGCCGGTCGACGCGACCTTCAACGTGTCCTCCGGAACCCCCGTGGTGATTCCTGGCAAGGCCGGCAAGATCCTCAATGAGGACCAGCTCGTCTCATCCGTGGCGACGCTGATGAAGGTGGCGGCGCCGCGTAACGGCACGCTGTCCCTCACCTCCGCGGCTCCCCGGGTCACCACAGAGCTGGCCAGGACGCTCGGCGTGAAGCAGATCATCGGCACCTTCACAACCGCTCACCCGTGCTGCCGGCCGCGGGTGCAAAACATCCACACCATCGCCGACATCGTCGATGGCTACGTCGTCCTGCCAGGGGAGACGTTCAGCCTCAACGACGTTGTCGGCAAGCGGGACAGCGGTCGCGGCTTCGTGCAGGCCCCGCAGATCCTTAACGGCCAGTTCGTGCTGGATGTCGGGGGAGGCATCTCGCAGTTCGCGACGACGATCTTCAACGCGGTCTTCTTCAGCGGCCTGAAGGACGTGCAGCACCAGCCGCACAGCTACTACATCAGCCGCTACCCGCCGGGGCGCGAATCCACGGTGTCGTTTCCCCAGCCGGACTTCCGGTTCCAGAACGATGCCTCGACCGGAGTGCTCGTCAAGACGTCCTACACCGGGACCAGCATCACGGTGACCTTCTGGGGCACCAAGCGCTACGACATCGAGTCGATCAGCGGGCCGCGCACGCGGCCCACTGCGTTCCAGACGCAGTACATCACCCGCGACGACTGCATCTCCGGCTCCGGCGAGGGGGGGTTCGACATCGTCGTGACGCGGGTCTTCCGCCAGGGCGGCACAGAGGTGAAGCGGGAGGACTTCAGGACGCGGTACCTGCCGGAGCCGCGTTTCATCTGCGGCCCGCCGCCCCGCCCTGCTCCGCTGCCATCCGCCAGCCCCACGCAGCCATCTTCCGGCGCCGCGCAGCCGCCCTCGTCCCCTTCGAGCGCTGCTCCCAAGCCGGCCCCTTCCGCCAAGCCGGCCGGCTAGCGACTCGCCCCCCTGGTGAAGTGGCGATCATGCGCGCGGCGCGCCCCGGGTGAGATCGCCACATCGCCGAGGACCGGCCCCTGCCAAGATCGCTAGGAGAGCGACCATTCCTGGCCGGCGGGGGTGTCCTTGACCGTGACCCCCAAGCCGGCGAGCTCGTCGCGGAGGCGGTCGCTCGCCGCGAAGTCCTTGCCGCCCCGGGCGGCAGCCCGCTCCTCGATCAGCCCGGCCGCCCCTGCGGGCAGCACCGCAGCAACGACGGGTTGGCCCACCAGCCGGGCGAGGTCGACGCCGAGCACCGCGTCGGCCCAGGCGAACAGCTCGAACTTGGCACCGTCCGGGACCGACGCGTCCTTCTCGACCCGGCGCAGCACCTGCAGGGCTCGGGGGGTGTCGAGGTCGTCGTCAATCGCCTCGGAGAACTCGGCCGCCAGGTTGGCCGGCATGGCGACGGACGGCTGCTCGGCCCAGCCGGCGACGGCCGCCCGCCAGCGGTCGAGCGTCTTGGCCGACGCGGCGATGGCGTCCCACGACAGGTTGGCCTGCTGGCGATAGCGCGACGTCAGGAAGGCCAGCCGCAGCGCCAGCGGGTCGTAGCCGCGCTCAATCACGTCGGACAGCAAGACGACGTTGCCCGTCGACTTTGCCATCTTGCGGCCCTCGAAGAGCAAATGCTCGGCGTGCACCCAGTGCCGGACGACCTCGTGCCCGACGGAGGAGTCGGACTGGGCCCGCTCGTCCTCGTGGTGCGGGAAGCGCAGGTCGATCCCGCCGGTGTGGACGTCGATGACGTCGCCGAGCAGCTCGACCGACATCGCTGAGCACTCGGTGTGCCAGCCGGGGAAGCCGGCGCCCCAGGGCGAGTCCCAGACCATGTCCCGATCCTTGCTGGCCCGCTTCCACAGTGCCCAGTCGGCGTGGAACCGCTTGCCCTCGGCGGTCGACTCGCCGCTCGCACCATGGCCGGCACGCAACTCCTCGACCCGGTTCCCGGACAGTGAGCCGTACGACGGGAACGACCTCGCATCGAAGTACACCGACCCGTCGTCACCCTGGTAGGCATGGCCGCTGCCGACCAGTCGGCCGATCAGCCGGAGCATCGCGTCGATCCACTCCGAGGCCCGCGGGTAGGAGTCGGCCGGCCGTACGCCGAGCAGCGCCAGGTCGCGGTGGAAGGCGTCCTCGTAGAACCGGGCGACCGCAAACGGGTCCTTGTCCTCCAGCCGCGCCTGCGCCAGCAGCTTGTCCTCTCCAGCGAGGTCGACACCGCTGTCGTCCTGCAGGTGGCCGACGTCGGTGATGTTCTGCACGAGGTGGACCTGCAGGTGGTGGCGCTCCGCGACGCGCCGGATGAGGTCGGTCAGCAGGAAGGTCCGCAGGTTGCCGACGTGGGCGTAGCGGTAAACGGTCGGCCCGCAGGCATAGACGGTCAGCCGGCCGGGCGACGCGGGGGTGATCATCTCCACCGAACGGGTCCGGGTGTCCATTAGCCGCAGCACCCGGCGAGGCTACCTGCGCTCAAGGCTCAGTTCAGCCGGGACCGGGCCAGCCGGGCCCGTCGCCGCGCCGCCTCGGCCTCCGGCGGATCTACCGGCTCCACCAGGTCGGCGTACTTCTCCAGCTCGGTCGCCCCCCCGAGGTGGTCACCGAGCCGCACGAGCAGCTCGCCGCGCTCGCGGCGCAGCTCCACCGGGTAGCGGGGGAGCAGCAGTGACAGCTCGGTGGCCCACAGCCGGGTCCGGTTGGTTTCCAGCGACCGTTCCTGGCGCGCAGTCAGCGCCCGGATGTTGGTGAGCACCCGGGCCAGCAGCGAGATCGGGTCCAGGACCGGCTCGCGCGGTGCCTGGACGACGAGGCCACCGGCGAACGGGTTCACGACGCCGCCAGCGGCGAGGTCGACCAGCACGTGGCCGGGGACCGCCAGATAGCCGGCGGGCACGTCCAGCCGGGCGGCTACCTCGCACCAGACGACCGACAGCAGGATCGGCAGGCCACGGCCACGCCGCAGGACCTCGTGCAGCAAGGACGAGCGGACGTCCTCGTAGTCAGCGGCCGACCCGTGGAAGCCGGCCTGCTCACCCAGAGCGACCCGAAGCGCTTCAGAGGGACCTCGGCCCAGCAGGGGCCGCGCCGACTCGGCGAGGGAGTCGAGGACCGTGAGCGACGCGCCGATGTCGAGGTCCGGCTGCACCTCGCAGCCGATCAGGAGACAGGCGAGCGCCACGTCGACCTCGCCGGCCCGCACAACCTCGGCGAAACGATCCCGCGAGTGCGCTGTCATCCGCGCCGCACAGGGGCCGGCGGGACCAGCTTGGCGGCCACCACCAGAGGCGCGGGGACTTCGACCACCGACCCGTCCCTGCGGCGGACCTGCACGACACCGTCGGCCCACGAGAGCAGCTCACCGAGCACGTCGGCGTACCCGCCCTCAGGCAGCCTTCGACGCAGCGAGATCCGGACGCCGGAGTCTCCGGGCCCGACCTCGACGATGTACCTCACCCCGGGTGGGGGCGCAGAGTCCACGGCTGGGACACTACGGGGGCAACCCCTGACATGAGAGGAACTCCTGCAGTGACCTACGTGATCGCCGAACCGTGCGTCGACGTCAAGGACAAGGCCTGCATTGAGGAATGTCCGGTCGACTGCATCTATGAGGGCAAGCGTTCGCTGTACATCCACCCCGACGAGTGCGTCGACTGCGGTGCCTGCGAGCCGGTCTGCCCGGTGGAGGCGATCTTCTACGAGGACGACACGCCCGCGCAGTGGAAGGACTACTACCGCGCCAACGTCGACTTCTTCACCGAGACGACCACCATCGGCAGCCCCGGTGGCGCCAGCAAGATTGGTCCGGTCGATGTCGACCACCCCGTCGTGATGGCCTTCCCGCTCGGCAAGAACCTCGAGGGTGTCGACATCGAGAGCCACTAGGCCCGTGCGTCCCGGCTGGGCCGCGCGAGCACGGCTCCCGGCGTTCCCCTGGGACCGGCTCGAGCCGTACGCCGAAAAGGCCCGCGCCCATCCAGGTGGCCTCGTCGACCTGTCCATCGGCACCCCCGTGGACCCGACGCCGGTGGTCGTCCAGCAGGCCCTTCAGGCGGCTGCGAACGCCCCCGGCTACCCGGTCACGGTCGGGACACCGGCGGTCCGCGAGGCACTGGTGGCCTGGGTTTCCCGACGGCTCGGCGCGGAGCTGACGGCCGCCCAGGTGGTGCCGAGCATCGGCTCCAAAGAGCTCGTCTCGTTGCTGCCGTCCCTGCTGGGCCTGGAGCCGGGGTCGCGCGTCCTGATCCCGCGGCTGGCTTATCCGACGTACGACGTGGGTGCGCGCCTCGCGGGCTGCGTGCCGGTCGCCGTGGAGGACCCGACGTCGCAGGACGCCACCGACGTCGCTCTCGTCTGGATCAACTCGCCCGCCAACCCGACCGGCGAGGTGCTGGCGCCCGAGCGGCTGAAGGCGATCGTCGACTGGGCCCGGGCCAACGACGTGCTGGTCGCGAGCGACGAGTGCTACCTCGAGCTGGGCTGGGACGTGGAGCCCGTGTCGGTGCTGCACCCGTCGGTCTCGGGCGGGGACGCGACCGGCCTGCTGGCCCTGCACTCGCTGTCCAAGCGCAGCAACCTCGCCGGTTACCGGGCGGGCTTCGCCGCGGGCGACAGCGAGGCAGTCGCGGCTGTCGTCGCGGCCCGCAAGAACATCGGCCTGCTCATGCCCGCCCCCGTCCAGGCCGCGCTCGTCGCGGCCCTCGGCGACGACGCCCACGTCGCCGAGCAGAAGGAGCGTTACCGCGCCCGGCGGTCCACCTTGCGCGCTGCGGTCGAGGCGGCCGGTTTCACCGTGAGCCACTCCCAGGCGGGGCTCTACCTGTGGTGCACCCGCGACGAGGACTGCTGGGCGACGGTGGACGCGCTGGCCGGCCTCGGCGTCCTGGCCGCCCCCGGTGCTTTCTACGGCGACGACGGTGCGCGCCATGTCCGGCTGGCCCTGACGGCGACGGACGAGCGCGTGGCAGCAGCGGTGGACCGCCTCGCCGCGCTGGCGTGAGCCCACGGGACCCGTCCTACCGCTGGGTCGTGCTGGGGGTCGGCGTCGTCGCGCAGGGCGCCACCGCGGCCGTCCTGCAGGGCCTGCCGGGCCTCGCGCCAGAGCTGCGGACCGAGTACGGCCTGGGCCTGACGGGGCTCGGCGTGGTCCTGGGCACGGTGACGGTCGGCCTGGTGTCGACGCTGCTGCTGTGGGGCGCGGCGGCGGACCGGTTCGGCGAGCGGCGCGTGATGACCGGCGGGCTGCTGGCCGCCGCCCTGTGGTGCCTGCTCGCGGCGAGGGCGACCTCGCTCGGCCAGCTGCTGGTCTTCCTGCTGCTCGCCGGGATGAGCGGAGCGTCGGTCAATGCGGCGAGCGGTCGGGCGGTGCTCGGCTGGTTCGGGCCGCAGGAGCGAGGTTTTGCCATGGGAGTGCGCCAGACAGCCTTGCCGCTGGGTGCCGGCATCGCCGCCGCCGTCCTCCCGCCGGTCGCGAGCCGGCACGGCCTCGCCGCGGCCTTCGACCTGATGGCGCTGGGCTGCCTCGTCGGGGCGGTGGGCGTTGCGATCTGGGTCCGCGAGGCGCCCGCCCAGCAGGTGCGGGATGCCGACGGGCCGAGTCCGCTTCGTGACCGGCGAGTGCGCCGGCTGTCCGGGGTGTCCGGGCTGCTGGTGGTGCCGCAGTTTGCTGTCGTCGCCTTCGTGGTGGTCTACCTGTCCGATGAGCACGGCCTGTCCGTTCCGACGGCCGCACTGCTGCTCGCGGGAGTGCAGTTCGCCGGTGGGGCCGGCCGGATCGTGGCCGGGCGGATGGCCGACCGGCGCGGTTTGCGCCTCGTCCCGTTGCGCGCCATCGCGCTGGTGGTGGCTGGGCTGTTCACCTTGCTGGCAGTGCTTTCGCCGTACTCCATCGCCGTGCCGCTGGTCCTTGTCGCGGGGGTGACCGCGATCTCCTGGAACGGGCTGGCGTTCACCGCTGCGGGGGAGTTCGCCGGCCCGGGGCGGGCGGGCGCTGCGCTCGGGCTCCAGAACACGGCCGTGGCGATCGGCGCTGCCTTGACCTCACCCGCGCTGGGCGCCGTCGTTGAGCACTCCAGCTGGACAGCGGCCTACGCGGTGGCGGCGGCGTGCGCCCTGGCTGCCGCCCTCGTGGTGACCCCGCTGGTGCGGGCGGAGCGCCCGCAC
>JANLPD010000019.1:0-2709 GCA_031367045.1 Frankiales bacterium
CCGGGGACTCGACAAGGACCTCGAGCTCGACCACGAGCTCGCCCTCGGCGGCTTCGACCAGCCCTGGGCGTCCTGGGACGGGGCGACCGCGAGCACGGGGGGGCTCACCCTTCGGGTGCTGGGAGGCGCCTCAGCGCCGGAAGGGAGGTGGCTGCAAACGCGAATTGTCGCCCCGCAAGGCGAATGGGCTGGGCTCGTCGTGACCTTGGACCCCGAACGCACCCTCGACATCGCGGCCCTGCTTGGTGAGCTTCAGGACGCGCAGGACGAGGACGACCACCTGGTGGAGCACGCCCGGCTCCCCGACCACGGACCCGTGCGGGCCGCTGATGCGCTCCGCGTTCTGCGGCTGTGCACCTACGCCTCGACCGGAGCTGTGGTCGCGTCCCCGACGACCTCGCTGCCCGAGGCGCCGGGTCACGACCGGCAGTTCGACTACCGCTACACCTGGCTCCGCGATGCCTCCCTCGCCGTCTCGGTGGCGTCCCTGCTGGGTCGTCGCGACATCGCCGAGAACTACCTCGGCTTCGTCCTGCGGCAGACCGGTGGGCACCGGCTGCCGAGCGGTCCGATGACCGACGTGCGCGGCGCGGCCGTGCCCGAGGAGCGGGAGGTCAAAGGGGTGGCCGGCTGGGCCGGCTCGCTCCCCGTCCGGGTCGGCAACGACGCCAAGGACCAGGTGCAGTACGACGCCTTCGGGCTGCTCGTCGAGGCCGTGTCGGTGCACCTGCAGGAAGGTGGCCGCCTCACCGAAGAGGTCTGGGACTTGGTGCGCGCGATCGCCGACGAGCTGTCCGCCGACGGCCTCGAGCGAAAGACCTCTGGTATCTGGGAGTTGCGCGAGCCACGGGAGCTCATCAGCGCCGACATCGGCATCTGGCTGGCCTTGGACCGGGCCATCTGGATCGCCCGGGGGTGGCGTCCCGCCACGCGTCGCCGCGCCTGGAAGAGGGCCCGCGACGAGGCAAAGTCCCGTGTGGCGCAGGCGATCCGACCCGACGGCGGCCTGCCGCAGAGCTACGGCGAAGGATCCCGGTCAGCGGACGCCAGCGCCTTGATGGCGGTGGTGTTCCGGATGTTTGACCGTCGCGACCCGCGGGCGGCGGCGCTCGTCGACGCCACGCTGCGCGAGCTGGACTGCGCGCCGTTCCTCTATCGCTACGAGCCAGGTGGGGACGACGGTTTCTCCGGCGTGGAAGGGGCGTTTGTGCCAGCCAGCTGGTGGGTGGTCTCCGCGCTGGCCGCCTGCGGCCGGGTCGAGGAGGCGCAGGCGCGAGCCGCGGCACTGGACCGGGCCCTGCCGGCCCTGCTCCCCGAGGAGATCGACCCGGAGAGCCGCGAGGGTCTCGGCAACACCCCGCTCGTCTGGTCGCACATGGAGGCAGCCCGGGCGATGTACCTGCTCGACAGCGCCCGGCTGCGCGCTCGGGTCGGACCCCTCGGACTCACCGCATGGCGGCTGGCCCGCTTTGCCAAGGCACGCAGGAGGTAGGCATGGGAGTGCTCGACGGGCAGGTGGCCGTGGTGACAGGGGCGGGCAGCGGGATCGGGGCGGAGGTGGCCGTCCGGCTGGCCCGCGACGGGGCCGCAGTCGGGGTCAACGGGCTCTCGGCCGACGAGGTCGCCGCGACGGTCGAGCGGATCATCTCGGGCGGCGGTCGCGCCTGCACCCTCGTCGGCGACGTCAGCCACCCTGATGACGCGGCGCGGATCGTGCGTGAGGCAGACGAGCAGCTCGGCGGGATGCACGTGCTCGTCAACAACGCCGGCCGGCAGAAGGCGACGCCGTTCCTCGAGCTCGACCTCGCCTCCTGGCGCGCACAGCTGTCCGTCGACCTGGACGGCGCTTTCCTGATGGCTTCGGCGGCCTGCCGGCTGATGGCCAAGCGGGGCGGCGGTGTGGTCGTCAACGTCACCAGCGTGCACGAGCACCAGCCCCGTCCAGGCTATGCCGCCTACTGCACCGCCAAGGCCGGCCTGGGGATGCTGACCAAGGTGCTGGCGCGCGAGCTCGCGTCGTACGGCATTCGTGCGGTGGCAGTGGCGCCGGGCGCGATCGCCACCCCCATCCAGGGCAAGCAGACAGACCGTCAGAAGCACGCACAGGAGGCCGGCATCCCGGCCGGGCGCGTCGGTGAGCCGGGCGAGGTCGCGGCGCTCATCTCCTACCTGGTCTCGCCGGCTGCGGCCTACGTGCCAGGGACGACTGTTGTCATCGACGGCGCCCTGGAGCAGCAGGTGTCGCTGTCCTGACTGGGTCCTGCGCCGCCCGTAGGGTGGGCCGGTGAGCCGCACCCGGGTAGCCGTCGTCTTCGGTGGGCGCAGCACCGAGCACGCCATCTCCTGCGTCTCCGCAGGAGGGATCCTGGCGGCGCTCGACCCGCAGCGGTACGACGTCGTCGCGGTCGGCATCACACCGGAGGGCCGCTGGGTCCTCGGCCCCGAGGACCCAGCGCTGCTGGCCATCAGCGGGCGAGAGCTTCCGTCGGTGAAGGACGGCGCGGCCGTCGTGCTCCCGGGCGATCCGACGGCCGGTGGCCTGGTGCCGTTGGAGGACGGGCCCGCCCTGCTCGGTCGGGTGGACGTTGTCTTCCCCGTCCTGCATGGCCCCTACGGCGAGGACGGCACCATCCAGGGGCTGCTCGAGCTGGCCGACGTCCCCTATGTCGGCTCCGGCGTGCTGGCCAGCGCCGCCGCCATGGACAAGGC
>JANLPD010000026.1:0-3997 GCA_031367045.1 Frankiales bacterium
CCGCGCCCACGAGCTCCTCGACGTAGTCCCGCAGCTCGTCCTTGCCGGTGCGCCAGGTGAAGTACGTGTAGGACTGGGTGAAGCCGACGCGCCCCAGCTCGTGCATGATCGCCGGTCGCGTGAAGGCTTCGGCGAGGAAGATCACGTCGGGGCCGGTCTGCTTCACCTCGGCGATCAGCCACTCCCAGAAGTCCAACGGCTTGGTGTGCGGATTGTCGACCCGAAAGATCCGTACGCCGTGCGCCATCCAGTGGCGCACCACCCGCAGGATCTCCGCGTAGAGCCCCCGGGGGTCGTTGTCGAAGTTCATCGGATAGATGTCCTGGTAGCTCTTCGGCGGGTTCTCCGCGTAGGCGATCGTCCCGTCGGCCCTGGTGGTGAACCACTCCGGGTGCTCCTTGGCCCACGGGTGGTCGGGAGCGCACTGAAGTGCGAGGTCGAGGGCCACCTCCATGCCGAGCTCGACCGAGCGGGCGACGAAGGCGTCGAAGTCCTGCAGGGTCCCGAGGTCGGGATGGATGGCGTCGTGACCACCATCGTCTGAGCCGATGGCCCACGGCGAGCCGGGGTCGTGCGGGCCCGGTTCCAGGGTGTTGTTGGGCCCCTTGCGGTTGATCTTGCCGATGGGGTGGACCGGCGGGAGGTAGACGACATCGAATCCCATGGCGGCGACCGCCGGCAGGCGGTCCATGGCGGTCCGGAGCGTCCCGCTGCGGACCGGCCCGCCGTCCGGCGGGACGTAGGCGCCCTCGGAGCGGGGGAACAGCTCGTACCAGGCTCCGTAGAGGGCCCGCTCGCGGTCGACCCAGATCGCCCGCGGCTCGCTCCTGGTCACCAGGTCGCGCACCGGGTGCTGCGCCAGCAGGGCGACGAGGTCGGGGTCGGTGGCGAGCGCGAGGCGGTCGGCGGGCGTCAGCGCTGTGTCGCGCAGAACTGCGACGGCGGCCTGGACCCGGGCCCGGGATGACTTCGGCACGGCCCTCCGGGCGCGCTCGTAGACGAGAGCACCTTCGACGCACACCAGCTCCGCATCGACGTCCGCTTCGACCTTCAGCGGTGCGTCGTGCCACCAGGTCCCGAGCGGGTCGCTCCAGGCCTGTACGACGAAGCTCCAGCGCCCGACGGCGTCGACGGTCAGGTCCGCCTCCCACCGGTCGGTGCCGGGCGCCCCGGGGCGCATCCGCAGGGGGGGCGCCTTGGACCCGTCGGGCCGCTTGACCACCACGTCGGCGGCCACGGCGTCGTGCCCCTCCCGGAAGACGGTCGCACCGAACAGCACCTGCTCCCCCGTGACGGCGCGCGCCGGGTAGCGCCCGCACGAGACCGAGGGGCTTATGTCCATGACTGCGATGCGTCCGACCATTGCGCCGACCGTACCCAGGTCGGGAAGGGGCGAACGCCACCAAGACCACATCGCGGACACGACCAGTGCCAGCCGCGCTGGGCCGAAGCTGGTGCCGTCTAGGGTCACCCCGGTGAGAGCCCTCCGCCGATTCACCGTCCGCCTAGCCCTGCCCGCTCCGCTCGCACCGCTTTCCCAGCTCGTGATGAACCTGCGCTGGTCATGGCATCCCGCCTCCCTGGACCTGTTTGCCTCGGTCGACCCGCAGGTGTGGCGCGCTGTCGACCACGACCCGGTGCGCCTTCTCGGCGAGGTCAGTCCCGAGCGACTGGCCGAGCTTGCCCAGGACCAGGACTTCCTGGCCCGCCTGCAGGCCGCTGCCCAGGACCTGGAGGACTACCTGACGACGCCGCGGTGGTACCAGCGGCTCACGGAGGCGCCCGCCTCCATCGCCTACTTCTCCCCTGAGTTCGGCATCACCGAGGTACTGCCGCAGTATTCCGGTGGCCTGGGGATCCTCGCGGGTGATCACCTCAAGGCGGCTTCTGACCTCGGTGTGCCGATCCTCGGTGTCGGCCTGCTATACCGGGCCGGCTACTTCAAGCAGAGCCTGAACGCCGAGGGCTGGCAGCAGGAGCGCTACCCGCCCATGGACCCGCACGGTTTGCCGCTGCAGCTGCTGACCGGGGCCGACGGCGGCCCGCTGCAGATCGCCGTAGGCCTTCCGGAGGGCCGGCTCCTGCACGCGCAGGTGTGGCGTGCCCAGGTGGGCCGGGTGCCGCTCCTGCTGCTCGACAGCGACATCGAGGACAACGCCCCGGCCGAGCGGGAGGTCACCGACCGCCTCTACGGCGGCGGCTCGGACCACCGGCTCGATCAGGAGATGCTGCTCGGCATCGGCGGGGTACGGGCGATCCGCGCCTACACGGCTCTGATCGGCGACCCCGCCCCTGAGGTGTTTCATACCAACGAGGGCCACGCCGGCTTCCTCGGGCTCGAGCGGATCCGCGAGCTGGTCACCCAGGGCCTGACCTATTACGAGGCTCGCGAGGCGGTCCGCGCGGGCACGGTGTTCACCACCCACACGCCCGTCCCCTCCGGGATCGATCGGTTCCCCAAGGACCTCATCGCGCGCTACTTCGGCGGTGCCAACGCCGTCGACGGCGTGCCGGTCGAGCGGATTCTGGAGCTCGGCGCCGAGGAGGACCCCAACGTCTTCAACATGGCGCACATGGGGCTGCGGATGGCCCAGCGCCGCAACGGTGTCGCCCAGCTCCACGGCATCGTCAGCCGAGGCATGTTCCAGGGCCTGTGGCCAGGGTTTGACGCCGCGGAGGTCCCGATCTCCAGCGTCACCAACGGGGTCCACGCTCCCACCTGGGTGGCCCGCGAGGTCTTCGAGCTCGCCGAGCGCGAGATCGGCACCTCCCTCACCAACGAGGCGCAGGGCTGGGGGGACATCGCCAAGGTGGCGGACACGTCCATCTGGCAGGTCCGCCGCCTGCTGCGCACCCAGCTGGTCTATGAGGTCCGGCGCCGCACCAGGGAGTCGTGGCTGCAGCGCGGTGCCACCGAGGCCGAGCTCGGCTGGACGTCGACGATGTTTGACCCCGACGTGCTCACCATCGGGTTTGCCCGGCGCGTCCCGTCGTACAAGCGCCTGACGCTGATGATGCGCGACCCCGAGCGGCTCACCCGACTGCTGCTCGACGCGGAGCGGCCCGTACAGCTCGTCATTGCCGGCAAGGCGCACCCGGCCGACGACGGCGGCAAGGAGCTGGTGCAGCAGATCGTCCGCTTCGCTGACCAGCAGAGCGTCCGGCACCGCATCGTGTTCCTGCCCGACTACGACATCGGGATGGCCCGCCACCTCTACGGCGGCTGCGATGTCTGGCTCAACAACCCGCTGCGCCCGCTGGAGGCCTGCGGCACGTCGGGCATGAAGTCGGCGCTCAACGGCGGCCTCAACCTGTCCATCCTGGATGGCTGGTGGGACGAGATGTACGACGGTGAGAACGGCTGGGCGATCCCTACCGCCGACGGCGTGGCGGACCCGGCGCGGCGCGATGACCTCGAGTCGGTGGCCTTCTACGAGCTGGTGGAAAAGCAGGTCCGGACCCGCTTCTACGACGTCGACGCGAGCGGTGTGCCGCAGCGTTGGGTCGAGATGGTCCGCCACACGCTGCGGACGCTCGGCCCCAAGGTGCTGGCCAGCCGGATGGTGCGCGACTACGTCCACCAGCTCTACCTGCCGGCCGCCGTGGCCTCCCGCACCCTGGCCGCCGACGGGTACCAGCCCGCGAAGGCCCTGTCCGCTTGGCGCGACCACGTCGGCGCTTCCTGGTCGCGCGTCCGCGTGGTCCATGTCGACGCCGGCCAAGAGGGCGACACCCCCCAGGTCGGCAGGACGATGGCGGTGCGCGCTTCGGTCGATCTCGGCCAGCTGTTGCCGGGCGACGTGGTGGTCCAGGCGGTCTACGGCCGCGTCGACGAGGTGGACGAGCTGCACCGCCCCACGGTCGTGCCCCTCGCGCTCACCGGCACCGGCGACGACGGGCTGCTGCGGTTCGAGGGGGAGGTGCCCCTGGAGCGGGCCGGGTCTTTCGGCTACACGGTGCGCGTCCTGCCCCACCACGCGCTGCTCCCGGGCGACAC
>JANLPD010000362.1:0-4421 GCA_031367045.1 Frankiales bacterium
TCGGTCAGCGGACACGCCGCACTGGTCAGCGTCATGTCGAGCGTGACGGTGTTGTCCTCGTGCACCTGCGCGCCGTAGACCAGGCCGAGGTCGACGACGTTGATCCCGAGCTCGGGGTCGACGACGTCCTTCATCGCCTCGATGATGTCCTCGTCGGCAGCCCGGGCCTTGGGGATGTCACCGGCCGTCGGCGTCTCGAGCACTGGTGTCACATCGAGCGCGGCGTCCTGGGTCACGTCGGTCATGCCGTCTCCTCCGTCATCTGGGCGACCGCCTGTGCGGTCGCGTCCTTCCACGCCATCCAGCCGAGCAGCGCGCACTTCACCCGCGCCGGGTAGCGGGACACACCCGCAAAGGCGATCCCATCCTCGAGGACGTCCTCGTCGGGTTCGACCGTCCCCCGGCTCTGCATCAGCTCTAGGAACGCCGCGTGCTTCACGAGCGCCTCATCGACCCCGAGCCCGATCACCAGGTCGGTCATGACCGAGGTGCTGGCCAGGCTGATCGAGCAGCCCTGACCGTCGTACGACACGTCCATCACGACGCCGTCGACCACGGCGACGCGCAAGGTGACTTCGTCGCCGCAGGTCGGGTTGACGTGGTGCACCTCGATGTCGAACGGGTCGCGCAGGCCCTTGTGGTGCGGAGCTTTGTAGTGATCCAGGATGATCTCCTGATACATCGACTCGGTCTCGCTCACCGGTGGACTCCCCAGAAGCGCTGGACCTGCTCGATGCCGGCGAGCAGCGAATCGATCTCGTCCTCGGTGTTGTAGAGGTAGGCCGAGGCGCGGGCCGTGGCCGGTACGCCGTACCGGCGGCAGACCGGTGCGGCGCAGTGATGCCCGACGCGCACCGCGATGCCGAGCTCGTCGAGGGACTGCCCGACGTCGTGCGGGTGGACGCCGTCGACGACGAAGCTGATGGCGCTGCCGCGCAACTCGGTCGTGTCGGGGCCCAGGACGCCGGCTCCGGGCAGCGCCCGCAGGCCGTCGAGCAGGCGGCCGGTGAGCGCCCGCTCGTGGGCCTGGATCCGGTCGAGCCCGATGGCGCTGAGGTAGTCGCAGGCGGCGGCCAGCGCGACTGCCTGGCTGATGACGGGCGTGCCGGCCTCGAACCGGTCAGGCGAGGGAGCGTAGGTCGAACCCGACATCTGGACGGTCTCGATCATCGAGCCGCCGCCCATGAATGGCGGCATCGCGTCGAGCATGTCCTTGCGGGCCCACAGCACGCCGACACCGGACGGTGCGAGCATCTTGTGGCCGGTCAGGACGAAGAAATCGACGCCCAGCGTCGTCACGTCGACGACCTGGTGCGGCGCGGACTGCGACCCGTCGAGCAGCGTGAACGCGCCGACCTCGCGGGCCCGGCGGACGAGCGCTGCCACGTCGTTCTCGGTGCCGAGGATGTTGCTGACGTGGACGAACGCGAGCATCCGGGTGCGTTCGTTGACGAGCTCGTCGAGGGCGCTGAGGTCGAGCCGACCCTCGTCGGTGAGACCGATCCAGCGCAGGGTGGCGCCGGTGCGCTCGCACAGCATCTGCCACGGGACGAGGTTGGAGTGGTGTTCCATCTCGGTGACACAGACCTCGTCCCCTGGGCCGAGGTGGAAACGCGACCCGGGGGCGGCGTTGCCGAACGAGTAGGCGACCAGGTTGCAGGCCTCGGTGGCGTTCTTGGTGAAGACGACCTCGTCGTGCCCGGCCCCGAGGAACCGTGCGACGGTGGCGCGGGCCGCCTCATAGGTGTCGGTGGCCTCCTGCGAGAGCGTGTGCACGCCACGGTGCACGTTGCTGTAGTGCCGCTCGACGAACAGTCGCTCGGCATCGAGCACCTGACGCGGCTTGTGCGAGCTCGACGCGTTGTCGAGGTAGACCAGCGGGTGGCCGTTGACCTCGCGCGAGAGCACGGCGAAGTCGGCCCGGACGGCCGCTACGTCGTACGTCGTCGGGGTCAGCAGCGACGTCATGCGCCCGAGCCCCCCAGGCCGGGGATGATCCCAGCGGCAACCGGCTCCTTGGCCGGGGAGTACTGCTCGTAGCCGTGCGTCTCGAGCTCGTCGGCGAGCTTCTTGCCGCCTGACTCGGCGATCCGGCCCTTGACGAACACGTGCACGAAGTCTGGTTCGATGTAGCGCAGGATCCGCGTGTAGTGGGTGATGAGCAGGACGCCGGTCCGGCCGGTGGCCCGCACCCGGTTTACGCCCTCGGACACGACGCGCAGCGCGTCGACGTCAAGGCCGGAGTCGGTCTCGTCCAGGATCGCGATCTTGGGTTGCAGCAGCTCGAGCTGCAGGATCTCGTGGCGCTTCTTCTCACCGCCGGAGAAGCCCTCGTTGACGTTGCGGTTGGCGAACGCCGGGTCCATCTCCAGGCGCGCCATCGCTTCCTTCTGCTCCTTCACCCACAGCCGGAGCTTGGGGGCGTCACCGCGGATCGCCGTCGCGGCGGTGCGCAGGAAGTTCGAGACGGTCACGCCGGGGACCTCGACGGGGTACTGCATCGCCAGGAACATGCCGGCCCGCGCCCGCTCGTCGACCTTCATCGCGAGGACGTCCTCGCCGTCGAGGAGCACCGCGCCGGAGGTGACGGTGTATTTCGGATGGCCGGCGATCGCATAGGCGAGCGTCGACTTGCCGGAACCGTTCGGGCCCATGATTGCGTGCGTCTCGCCGGCCTTGATGGTCAGGTCGACGCCGGCCAGGATCTGCTTGCCTTCGACGCCGACGTGCAGGTCGCGGATGTCAAGGGTGCTCACTATTGCTCCAGCTTCACGAGGACGTCGTCGCCCTCGACGGTGACGGGGTAGGTGGCGACGCGTTTGGTGGCGGGCAGTCCGGTCGGCTCGCCGGTCCGCAGGTCGAACCGCGACCCGTGCAGCCAACACTCGATCTGACCGTCCTCGACGTCACCCTCGGACAGTGAGACGTCGGCGTGCGAGCAGATGTCGGACACGGCGAAGACCTCACCGCCGCTGCGGGCGATGCAGATCGGCTTGCCGTCGAGCTCGACGCGGATCGCACCGTCCTCGGGCAGGTCGGACAGCGAGCAGGCTTTCACCCGGACAACTCCTTCTCGAGCACCTCGAACAGCCGCTGTTCGATGGCTGGGACGCCGATCTGCTGGACGACCTCGTTGAAGAACCCGCGCACGACCATCCGGCGGGCCTCATCAGGGGTGATCCCACGCGACGTGAGGTAGAACAGCTGTTCCTCGTCGAACCTGCCCGTGGCGCTGGCGTGGCCGGCGCCGGCGATCTCGCCGGTCTCGATCTCGAGGTTGGGCACCGAGTCGGCCCTGGCCGAGTCGGTGAGCAGCAGGTTGCGGTTGAGCTCGTAGGTGTCGGTGCCCAGCGCCGCCGCCCGGATCAGCACGTCACCCACCCAGACAGTGTGCGCACCATCACCCTGCACAGCGCACTTGTAGGTCACCCGGCTCTTGCAGTGCGGCACGCCGTGGTCGACGAACAACCGGTGCTCGAAGTGCTGCCCACGGTCGGCGAAGGCCAGCCCGAGGAACTCCGCGTCGCCCCCCGGACCGGCGTAGGTGACCGTCGGGACGAGGCGCACGAGGTCGCCGCCCAAGGTCACCACGATGCTGCGGAAGCGCGCGTCGCGGCCGAGCCGGGCGGCCTGCGCGGACAGGTGCACGCTGCCGGCATCCCAGCCCTGCAAGGAAACGAGCGTCAGCTGGGCGCCGTCGCCGACCCGCAGCTCCACCCCCCCGTTATGGGTCGCCCGACCGGCATGGTCGAGCACCACGATGGCCTTGGCGAACGGCGCCACATCGACGACCACGTGCCCGTACGACGTCCCGCCGGTGCCCTCGAAGCGCAGCACGACCGGCTCGGCGACCTCACCGGTGACCCGGACGAGCGTGCCCTTGGCGAAGTCGCGCATCGCGAGCGCGGCGGAACGGTCAGCCGGCACGAGCGCGCTGCCGACGAGGTCGTGGTCCGGGCCGATGGTCTCGACCTCGACGCCGTCAGGCGCGGTGACCTGCACCTCGAGCGAGCCGTCGACCGCCGCGGTGCCGTCGTGCAGCCCGCGCAGACGGGCCAACGGGGTGAAGCGCCAGTCCTCCTCACGGCCGGTGATGACGGCGAACGCGTCGGGGTCGCGGGACAGGATCCGCTCGGCGCGGGCATCGGCCGGCTTCTTCGGCGTCGAGGGCGCGACGTTGGCGGCGATCGAGCCCTCGACCAGGCCGCCGGTCTGTTTCGGCGCTGCGCGCTCGGTGCTGAGTGCGTCGGCCATCGCAGTCGGTGTCGCAGTGCTAGCCAACGGACCCCTCCATCTGCAGCTCGATGAGCCGGTTCAGCTCGAGCGCGTACTCCATCGGCAGCTCGCGGGCGATCGGCTCGACGAAGCCGCGCACGACCATCGCCATCGCCTCGTCCTCGGCCAGGCCGCGGCTCATCAGG
>JANLPD010000056.1:0-2395 GCA_031367045.1 Frankiales bacterium
ACCAGCACCCGGTCGGCGAGAGCGAGGGCGTCGACGGGGTCGTGGGTGACGACCACGGCCGGTGCGGTCCCACCTGCGAGCACCCCGCGTAGCAGCCGGCGTACGTCGTCGCGCGTGGTCGCGTCGAGCGCGGCGAGCGGCTCATCGAGCAGCACCAGGGCCGGGTCGGTCGCGAGGGCGCGCGCCAGGGCGACCCGCTGGGCCTCACCGCCGGAGAGCCCGGCCGGCCGGCGGTCGCCGAGCTCGCCCACGCCGAGCCGGTCGAGCCATTCTTGGGCGAGGACCCGCGCCGCGCGCCGAGAGGTGCCCCGGGCGCGCGGTCCGTAGGCGACGTTGTCCCGGGCGGACAGGTGGGCGAGCAGTACGCCGGCTTGCGGCACCCAGCCCACGCCCCGGGCCTCCGGCGGCAGGGCCAGCACCTCTCGGCCGGCCAGCGTCAAGGAGCCGGTCGCCGGCAGCAGCCCGGCCAGCGCGCGGAGCAGCGTGGTCTTGCCGGCGCCGTTGGGGCCGACGAGGGCAAGGACCTCTCCCGGCTCGGCGCAGAAGGCGGCGCTCACGTGGTGGGTGCCGACACGGACGTGCAGGTCAGCTCTCATCGCGCGGTCCCGCTCTCATCGCGACAGCCGGGGCAGGCGGGTGCGGAGCAGAACGACAACCGCGACGCTGACCGCCAGCAGGACGGCGCTCAGTGCGTAGGCCGCGGCCGGGTCGTCCGACAGCAGCTCGTAGACCGCGAGCGGCAGTGTCTGCGTGCGACCCGGCAGCGACCCGGCGAAGGTCACCGTCGCGCCGAACTCGCCGAGGGCGCGCGCCCAAGCCAGTGCGGCGCCTGCGGCCACGGACGGGGCGACGGCGGGCAGTGTCACGGTGCGGAACACCCGCAGGGGCCCGGCGCCGAGGGTGGCTGCTGCCTCCTCGGCAGCTCCGTCCAGCCCGGCGATGGCGCCTTCGACGGTCAGCACCAGGAAAGGCAGCGCGACGAAGGTCTCGGCCAGCACGACGCCCCAGGTGGTGAAGGCCGGGACCGCGCCGGCCTCGACGAGCAGCGGCCCGAGGACGCCTCGCCGGCCGAAGGCCAGCAGCAGGGCGACACCGCCGACGACGGGGGGCAGCACGAGGGGGACGGTGACGAAGGCGCGGATCAGCCGGCGGCCGGGCAGGGTGCTGCGGGCGAGGATGTGGGCGAGCGGGATGCCCAGCAGCAGCGACAGCAGCAACGCGCCGAGCGAACAGCGCAGGGACAGCAGCAACGCGTCGCGGACCTGGCCCCCCGACAGCAGCTCGGGGAGCCGCGACCAGGGGGTCCGGGCGAGCAGGGCCAGGAGCGGCAGGACGAGCAGGGCCCCCGCGAGCAGCGCCGGCAGCAGCAGGAGGGCGGGGACGCGCTGTCTCACCTCGGCCTCAGGTGGGGGGCAGGAAGCCGTACGACGCGAGGATCGCCTGCCCGTCGGGCGACAGGAGGAAGGCCAGCAGGTCCCGCGCCGTAGCTGCGTGAGCCGCACCAGAAAGGACCGCTGCCGGGTAGCTGTTGCTGATCCCCGGCAGGGTGACGCCGGCTACCGCGCCTTTGCTCGCCTGGACATCGGTGCCGTAGGCGATACCCGCGTCGGCCTCGCCCAGCCGGACCTTGGCGACGACGGCCTTCACGTCGGGCTCGTCCGAGACCTCCTTGACCGTGACGCCGGCAGCCGACAGCGCCTTGCGCGCCGCCTTTCCGGCGGGGACGGTCGGACCGGCCAGCACGACCTTGACCGAGGGCTTGGCCAGGTCGGCCAGCCTGGAGATCTTCAACGGGTTGCCGGGCGCGGTGATGATCGCGAGCTGGTTGCGCGCGATGACCTGCGGAGCGCCCGCCAGCTCCTTCCCGACGCTCTGCGCAGAGGCCGTGTCGGCGGTCGCGAGCAGGTCCGCGGGTGCACCCTGCTGCACCTGGGCGACCAGGGCTTGCGACCCGGCGAAGGAAAGCGTCACCTTCGCGCCTGGGTGGGTCCGCTCGTAGGCGGCGCCGATCTCGGTGAACGCCTCCTTGAGCGAGGCCGCCGCGAAGACGGTGACCGGCTTGGCCGTCACGGGTGACGTCACGGCGGCCTTCGGCGCTGTCGTCGTGCCGCACGCGGTGAGGGTCAGCAGGCCCAGCGCGAGGACGACGGTAGTCAAGCCATTGCGTTTCACGGCAGCTCCATGACGACGTTGGTGGACTTGACCGAGGCGACTGCCGCGACGCCAGGGGCCAGCCCGAGCTCGTCGACCGACTCGGTGGTCAGCAGCGAGACCAGCCGGTGGGGACCCGCTTGCACCTCGACCTGAGACACGACGTCGCCGCGCAGGACGCGGGTGACGATGCCCTCGAACCGGTTGCGCGCCGAGGTGCGCTCCGGTCCGGTGGGGTCCCCGG
>JANLPD010000065.1:0-2282 GCA_031367045.1 Frankiales bacterium
CCCGGCCCCTCTCCGCTGGCAAACCGGGTGACGTTGCGCACGGACGACGCCGGCTCATCCCCCAGAGTTACCCGCCGGGCGGAACTACAGCCCACAGACCGACGTGCGGCTTCCGTCCACGTGGGACGCTCGTGCCATCGGACCGGCATACTTCCGGCCAACATCACAAGGAGCATTCTCATGGACTTTGTCGTCACCGCCGCCGCGATCGCTGCCGGTCTGCTCGTGCCCGGTTGAGGGCACTGGCCATCACTGCAGCAGCGTGGATCTTCGCCACGTCGATGGTGGCCTGGGGCCCCGTTCACAACAACAACGTCTACCTCGACTCGGCAGGATTCTGGATCCCGTGGACCGTTCTGGCTGTCCCGAGCGTCGGGGTTGTGTTCGGCTGCGCCGCCGTGCGCACCCGCCGGGACCAAAGACTCGCGATCTGAACGCCATCATGACCCAGTTGGGGCCGTGCTCGGCCACGATCGGCCTCGGCGGACCGGAACTCGGCACCGGCGTCCTCGAGCGACTGATGCGAAGAGTCAACGGCCGTACCGACACCGGCGGCAGCCCCTGGGGCATCCCCGGTCTCCGCGATCTACTCACCGTCCAAACCTCTCGCCTGCTCGTCCACCGCGCCTGGACCGAGTGCCACCGCGGTACCCATCAACCCGAGAGGAATGAGTGCCGCCTGCAGAATGCGCAACGCAGCGTGACGCTACCGAGCCGACTTCGCCCTTCGAGACCAGCGAACCAAGCGCGCAGGGTCCTGGGCGGTCACTTCCAGCGACGTCGTGGTGTGTCCGGGCTCGGCCAAGCACCAAGTCTCCAACTTGTGTTGCGAACTGACAGCGCATGACACTGGGTGCGCAGTCGGGGGAGGCCGGCCCGTTCGTCGGGCGGGACCCCGAACTGGCGTTGCTCAGGACCTACCTCGGCCACGTCCGTGACGGCGCTCCCCGGGTCGTCTTGGTCGAGGGAGCGGCCGGCATGGGCAAGACGGCCCTGCTGTCACGGTTTCTCGACGGCGTGGATGGGCTGCGCGTGCTGTGGGCCAGTGGCGACGAGGGTGAGTCTCGCCTGCCCTACGCGGTGCTGGCCCAGTTGCTCGCCGCGCTCCAGGGTGTTCCGGAGCCCCTGGCGCGCGCAGGTATCGACGGTGCAGGCGACCCGCTGCTGGCTGGAGCCCAGTTCCTTGACCTGATCGGCGCGCTCGGGGGCGGGGCACCCATGGTAGTCGTCGTCGACGACTGTCAGTGGGCCGATGCTCCCTCGCTCCAGGCGCTGACCTTCGCGATGCGCCGCCTGCAGTCCGACCGGGTCCTGGCTGTCTTTGCGTCCCGAGACGACGAGAATGGACTGCCTGAGGGCCTGCGCCGGCTGGCCGGTGCACGCAGCCTGCGCCTCGGTGGTCTGGACAGCTATCGGCTCGGTGAGCTCGCGGCCGCCGTCGGGGTCGTGGGCCTCGCTCCGCATGCCGCGGACCGGCTCCGAGAGCACACTGACGGCAACCCGCTGCACGCCCGGGCCCTGTTGGCGGAGCTCGACCCCGATGTGGTCCGCCGCCCGGGTGGTCCGCTGCCCGCGCCCCGCTCGTTCGCCCTCCTGGTGCTGGCCCGCATGGCCGCCTGCGGGCCGGAAACTCGGCGGCTGCTCGAGGCTGCCGCGGTGCTGGGTCAACGAGCGTCCCTCAGCGTCGCGGGGCGCGTCGCGGAGGTGGACGACGTCGCAGCCGCTTTGGGTCAGGCCGTCCAGATGCAGCTGCTGGCAGTCCCGGCGCAGACGGTGGTGCCCGACATCGCCTTCGGCCATCCCCTCGTGCGGGCTGCGATCTACCACGACATCGGCCGGGTCCGACGGGCCCCGATGCACAGCCGGGCCGCCGCGCTCCTGGAAGGTCTGGCGTCGCTGGAGCACCGCATCGCCGCAGCTCTCGTCGAAGACCCGAGCCTGGCGGCCGAGGTGGAGACCCAGGCCCGCGCCGAAGTGGACGTCGGGAACCATGACGCGGCGGCCGCCCACCTGAGCGCAGCGGCCCGCCTCAGCGACGACCGGTCGACACGCCAACGTCTGGTTCTGGACGCGGTGGAGGCGCTGCTTCGGGGTGGATCTGTCAGCGAGGCCGCGGCCATCGCGGCAGGCAGCCGCGAGTCCCCGTTGTCCGCCCGGCGCAACTACCTGCTGGGCCGTATCGCGTTCCTGCTTGGGCGCCAGGCCGAGGCCGAAAGACTCCTGCTGGATGCCTGGCAGCACCGGGACCCCGAGGGCGACCTCGAGTTCGGTGCGGCCGTCGC
>JANLPD010000123.1:0-3314 GCA_031367045.1 Frankiales bacterium
GCTGAAGGACCCGCTCGAGCGGATGAAGTCCTTCCTGCACAAACAGCAGCTCGTGGACGCGTCGTATTTCGAGGGAGTCGAGCACGACGCCGACGAGCTGGCCGCCCGCATCCGCAAGGGCTGCCTGGAGATGCCCGACCCGGACCCGACGTCGATCTTTGACCACGTCTACTCCGAGACGACCCCGCTGCTGGTCGAGCAGAAGGCCGCGTTCTCGGCCTACCAGTCCGGCTTCGACGGTGGGCACCACTGATGGCGCAGATGACGATGGCGAAGGCCCTCAACGAGGGCCTGCGGACAGCTATGGACAACGACGACAAGGTCATCCTCATGGGAGAGGACATCGGCAAACTGGGGGGCGTCTTCCGGGTGACCGATGGTCTGCAGAAGGACTTCGGGGAGGACCGCGTCTTCGACACCCCACTTGGCGAGTCGGGCATCGTCGGCACTGCGATCGGGCTCGCGATCCGTGGCTACCGCCCGGTCTGCGAGATCCAGTTCGACGGCTTCGTCTACCCGGCCTACGACCAGATCGTGTCGCAGCTGGCCAAGATGCACGCCCGATCCAAGGGCACCGTGCCGATGCCTGTCACGATCCGCATCCCGTTCGGCGGCGGCATCGGCGCGGTCGAGCACCACAGCGAGAGCCCCGAGGCCTACTTCGCCCACACCGCTGGTCTGAAGGTCGTGGCCTGCAGCAATCCGGTGGACGCCCACTTCATGGTCCAGCAAGCCATCGCCAGTGATGATCCGGTTATCTTCTTCGAGCCCAAGCGGCGCTACTGGGAGAAGGCGGACGTCGACCCGACGGCTACCCCGGACTCACTCTGGCAGGCCCGCGTCACCCGGGATGGGACCGATGCAACGCTCGTGGCGTACGGCCCGATGGTGAAGACCTGCCTCGACGCTGCGAGCGCTGCACAGGAGGACGGTCGGTCGCTGGAGGTCGTCGACCTGCGCTCGCTGTCGCCTCTGGACCTGCCGACCGTGTTGGCCTCGGTGCGTCGTACCAAGCGGCTCGTCGTGGTCCATGAGGCCCCGTCGTACGTCGGGCTCGGTGCCGAGCTGGCTGCGCGCGTGACCGAGGAGCTCTACTACGAGATGGAGGCCCCGGTGCTCCGCGTGACGGGTTATGACACTCCCTATCCGCCATCGCGGCTGGAGGAGGACTACCTGCCCGACTTGGACCGCGTCCTGCACGCCGTCGACCGATCGCTGGCCTTCTGATGGGGCGCATCGCGCAGTTCAAGCTCCCCGATCTCGGTGAGGGACTCACTGAGGGCGAGATCCTGCAGTGGATGGTCAAGCCGGGCGACGAGGTGACGCTCAACCAGCTGATCGTCGAGGTGGAGACCGCCAAGGCCGCGGTCGAGGTCCCGTCGCCCTACGCCGGCGTCGTCACCCAGATCCACTTCGCCGCAGGCGAGACCGTCGACGTGGGAGCGGTCATCATCAGCTTCGACACCGATCCGACGGCCGGTCCGCTCGACCCGGTCGCGACGGCGCCCGTGACCGACCCCCACCCCGAGGTCGGGGACATGGTCCCGTCGCCGCCCAAAGCTGCGGGCGGCGAGGGGGCGCTCATCGGCGAGGTCGGCCCGACCGGTCGCACGGCGACCCTGGTCGGCTACGGCCCCAAGTCGGTCGTGGCCAAGCGCCGGGCCCGCAGCGACTCCGGCGGCACCGCTGCCCCGCTGCTCGTTGCGGCTCCTCCTCCCCCGCCGTCCACTGCCGCGCGCGTCTCTGCTGCTGCCGTTGGTCAGGCGGCCGCCCAGTCCGCGGGCGCCGTCCCCGTGCTCGCCAAGCCACCGGTCCGCAAGCTCGCGAAGGATCTGGGCGTCAACCTCGGCAGCGTCGTCGCCACCGGTCGCAACGGCACCGTCACGCGCGCGGACGTCGAGGCCGCGTCTGACGCCCAGGACGCCGTGCCAGGCGCCTTTGCGACCGCGCCAGCGGCCGCGGCGTACGACCCGGAGACGCGCGAGCGGCGTATCCCGGTCAAGGGCGTGCGCAAGATGACCGCGCAGGCGATGGTCGGCAGCGCCTTCAGCGCCCCGCACGTCACCGAGTTCATTACCCTCGACATGACGCCGTCGATGGAGCTGTTGACGCGGCTGAAGGCGATGCGGGAGCTCCAGGGCGTCAAGCTGACTCCGCTGCTGCTGGTCGCCAAGGCGCTGCTGCTGGCCGTGAAGCGCAGTCCCGAGATCAACAGCACCTACACGGACGACGAGATTGTCGTGAAGGACTACGTCAACCTCGGGATTGCCGCGGCCACCCCCCGCGGCTTGCTCGTGCCCAATATCAAGGATGCCGACCAGCTCTCGCTCGTCGACCTCGCCAGGGCGTTGCAGGTGCTGACCGAAACAGCCCGGGAGGGCCGGACGTCACCGGCCGACATGGCCCGCGGGACGATCACGATCACCAGTGTCGGGATGTTCGGAGTGGACAGCGGCACGCCGATCCTGAATCCGGGTGAGTCCGCGATCCTGTGCTTCGGTGCGGTCCGGCCGACCCCTTGGGTGCTAGACGCCGGCGATGGGACGCAGAGCATTGCGATCAGGCAGGTCACCCAGCTCTCGCTGTCCTTTGACCACCGCAACGTCGACGGCCAGCTCGGCTCGCAGTTCCTGTCCGATATCGCACGGGTGCTGGCCGACCCCTCAATGGCGCTGGTCTGGAGCTAGCCGCAACGCCACCACGCCCATTGCCGGACACGATTATCTGCGCGGTCTAGCAGACTTGCGAGCGGGCTAGTAGACGTCGCGCTCACGGGTCACGACACGCTCCTCGGCGATGCCGCCGCGCCGGCGGCCGAAGACGAGGGTGGTCATGAGGAGCCCGACAGCACCAGCCACCATCAGGATGTAGCCGACCGCGGTGAGGTCGACCCCCTGGATCGCGTCGGTGACGGCGAAAGCGAGAATCGCGCCGACGGCAAGCAGGAAAACGCTAACGCCGATGCCCATGAGTATTCCTCCAGTTGTGTTGCAGCCCATTGCTGCGTCGGACCTGGCAGTACCCATGGGCGGGCGGGGCAACCGCTGCGGCTGGGTGACGGGGCTCAGACCCGGCCAGCCGGGACCGCGCTGGCTCCGGCGGCTGACGCTGCGCCCAAGCGCTGAAACATCACGTGGAGGCCGACGAGGCCGTACTCGGGGTGGTCGAAGGCCAGTGACCGGCCGTTCGGGCACAGTGCGCCGACGGAGGGAGTCTGAGCCAGCGTGTGGAGACGTCCGGCGGCGCCGTGAACCGGGCGGGGCTCTGAATGCGACAGGGGATGCGTAGGCCCGCCGATGAGAGAGGTTCCCCGT
>JANLPD010000134.1:0-2851 GCA_031367045.1 Frankiales bacterium
TGCGAGACGACGACGCGCTCGGTGCCGTTGATGACGAAGGTGCCCTTGGGCGTCATGACCGGGAAGTCACCCATGAACACGGTCTGGCTCTTGATCTCACCGGTCGTGTTGTTGGTGAACTCCGCCGTGACGAACAGCGGAGCCGCGTAGGTCATGTCCTTGTCCTTGCACTCCTCTACGGAGTACTTGGTGGGCTCGAACCGGTGGTCGCGAAAACTCAGCGACATCGACCCGGAGAAGTCCTCGATCGGAGAGATCTCCTCGAAGATCTCCTCCAGACCCGACGTCTTGCTGACGTCCGTGCGGGCGGCGTCCAAGGCCTGCTTCAGATGGGTGCGCCATGCCTCGTTGCCGACCAGCCAGTCGAAGGAGGCGGTCTGCAGGTCCAGCAGGTTGGGCACTTCGAGCGGCTCGCGGATCTTGGCGAACGAGACGCGCGGGTTCTTGCTACGGGCGGCCAAGAGGGGTCCTTCCAGCAGGCAGGAGTCGACCCTGCCCGGTGCTCGATCCTCGACGGCGCACGCACACTCGACCGATCGTCCCTGGCATCCGGCCGGGACGGGTATATGACGGGAGGCAGCGCAAAGCGACAGTGTAGCCGCTGGCTACCTGCCTGTCCACGGGGTCACATGTAGGTCGTCACTGCTCTGCCAGAGTGACGAAAAGGGCGCTCCTCGTCAAGGGGGGGTGGCCACGCGACGTGGCGCGGAGGCGGCTTCCTGGGGCTAGAGCGCTTGGACGGAAACGACCTTCCAGTCGCTGCCCGACCGCTGCAGCACCATCCGGACCCTGCTCTGGTCCAGCTTGGTGCCGGTCACCCGGGTACTGGTCGTGACCTGGTTGAGGAAGGCGATGACGACGACCTTGTCGTCGGTGGCCGAGCTCGCGCCCAGCTCGATCAGCTCGGCCCGAACGACCGCCTTGTAGCGCACCGCCACCGGTGAGACCACTGACGAGGTCGTCTGCTGGTACTGCTTCTTGAACTCACCGTCGGTGTAGGAGAGCGCCGCCTTGAAGTCCTTGTCCAGCGTGCGGTAGTCGTACGACAGGAGCAGCGGTGCGGCCTTCTTCGCCGTCGCGAGCGCCTGGCTGCGGGCGGTGTCCACGGCCTGCCGCCGGTCGCGGTCGCCGCGGTCATGGACCAGCAGGACAGCGAGCCCGACGGCGACCAGGACCACGAGCAGGAGCAGGCCCGCCGCCACGGTGGTCGCGGTCCTGCGCTTGGTTGCCGGCTCAGCGGCCGGCTCAGCTGCCGGCCCGGCTGGTGGCTCGCCAGGCGGGCCGGGATCGGCCAGGGCCTCGGTAACAGCTAGCGGGGCGCCCTTCACCGGAGCCTCCCGCGGGGTCGCGTCGTCAGGGGTGCTCATCAGCCCACGAACTCCAGCTTCGCGGTCTTCCACTGGCCGTCCCCGCCCTTGCTGAGCTCAAGGCGCATCCGGTAGGTGCGTGGCGTGCCCGTGGGGAGGGCCTTGTTCTTCACCGTGCTGTTGGCGATGACGATCACGGTGGCGTTGTGGTCGCCGAGGGCAACGACACCGGCGTCCTTGATCTCGCCTACGGACTGGACGGCGTTGTCCTGCAAGACCTTGCGCAGGTTGGTGCTCTGCGCAGTGAAGTCCTTGGCGAAGTCGCCGGTGGCCCCTTCCTGCACCCGCCTGAGGTCTCCATCGATGTCGGTCGCGTCCACGGACGTGAGGTTGAGCGCCTCCTGCCGGGCGGCCCGGAGTGCCTCGTCGCGGGCGCTGGTCCGCTGCTCTCCCTGCGTGACGCTGCGGTGCGCCTGCACCGCAAAGGCGCCCAGCACGACAGCCAGCACGACAGCGACCCCCAACCCCAGCGCAAGCAGCCGGGGGACGCCGGAGGGGGCCGCGCCCACAGGGGGCTCGGTGGGCTGATCTGTCACGTGCACCTCACTGGGAGAGGGGACCGAGTAGGAGCCACTGCCAGCTGCTAGCACCGAACAGCCGGTCGGCGCCCGCGGACGAGCCGATGGTCAGGCGCTGGCCGTCCTCGGTCACGACGTTGCCGGTCACCGGGTCATAGTCGCCGAGCAGGACGGTGTTGGCTTGCGAGGCGTTGCTCGTCGAGGCCGGCGCGCTCGTGCCCGCGGGGCTCGAAGGACTGCCCGTCGAAGAAGTTGAGGAGACCACGCTGCCCCCGTTGTCCGGGTACGGCTTCTCCCCTGCCGGCCGCGGCTCGTTCTGCGCCCCGCGGACGTCGACGCCGCTGGAGCTCTGCTGAGCGCAGTAGGCGTTCAGGTTGGGGCTGCGGTTGGTCGAGGTGTCCGCTGGGTCGCGGACCTTCGTCCCCTGGTAGCCGGCTCGGCATGGCTGCGGGTTGGAGGTGGTTACCAGACCGAAGTGGGTGGTCCCGTCACCGGGGACGACGGTGAAGCCGCCGGCCACGACGTTGGGGTAGGTCACCAGGATCTGCTTGATAGCCGGCAGCCGCACCTGCTGGACCTGCGCGACCGTGATGAGGTTGGAGAGCAGCACCGGCAGCGCAGAGCGGTTGCTCTCGACGAGGCTGGTGATCTCGGCGGCGCTTTGGGTACCGGTCTGGAACAGGCGGCGGAAGTCGGGGTCGCTCGAGCGCAGCGTTGCCGTGAGCTTGGCCAGGTCGCTGTTGAAGCTCTTGAACTGCCCCGCGGTGTCGCGTTGGGTGTCGAGGGCGACCTTGCCGTCCTTGATCAGCGTGAGCGTCTGCGGGAGGTTGTCGGTCGCGGCGCGCGTGAGCAGGTCACCAGAATCGACGAGCCGTCGGAGGCTGTCGCCCGCGCCCGTGAAGGCAACCCCGAGCTCATCGAGCACGGTAGCCAACTGGGCGGTGTCCAGGCTGGTGACAAAGTTGT
>JANLPD010000135.1:0-4321 GCA_031367045.1 Frankiales bacterium
GCCCTTGCCTCGGCGACGGCCTCGCTGCTGGGCGAGGTCCGGGCGCCCCAGCGTTCCGACATCGCGCAGGTGAAGGACCTCGCCACGACCCTCAACGCCAACAAGTCGACGCTTGACGGGGTCCTCTCGCGCCTGCCGGACAAGCTCAACCGCATCATCGGCACAGCGACGTTCGGGTCCTGGTTCAACTTCTACCTGTGCGGCGTGGACGGCACCGTCACGCTCCCGGGCGGCATCCGGCAGCCCATCCCGCAGACCGTGAACACCGCTGCGCGGTGCCGGTTCGACACCGGAGCGACGCCATGAAGCCCTTTCGCGAGATGAACAAGACCATCATCGGAGCGGTCGGGATCACGCTCATCCTGGTCATAGTCGCTGCCGGCTTCAACGCCGACAAGCTGCCGATCATCGGCGGCGGCGACGTCTACCAGGCGGAGTTCTCCGAGGCCGCCGGGCTGCGTCCGCAGGACGAAGTCCGGGTGGCGGGCGTCAAGGTCGGCAAGGTCACCGCGCTGGACCTGGAGGGCGACAAGGTGGTCATCAAGATGCGCCTGAAACACGTGTCCTTCGGCAACCTGTCTCGCGCGGACATCCGCATCAAGACGGTCCTCGGGCGCAAGTTCGTCGCGCTCACGCCCGATGGGGACGGCACCATGCAGCCCGGCTCGACCATTCCGCTGGCCCGGACGACCTCGCCGTACGACGTTTCTGACGCCTTCCAAGGACTGGCCTCGACCGTTGCCAAGATCGACGACCAGCAGCTGGCCAAGGCGTTCGAGACGCTGTCCGCGACGTTCAAGAACACCCCGGACGAGGTCCGCGCCTCACTCACCGGGCTGTCCCGGCTGTCCCGAACCATCGCCAGCCGAGACACCCAGCTCAAGGCGTTGCTCGACCGCGCCCACGGCGTGACGCAGGTCCTCGCCGACCGTGACCAGGACCTCGTTGCGTTCCTGTCGAACAGCAGCCTCGTGCTGCAGGAGCTCAAGGCCCGCCGGGCGGCGATCGACTCGCTGCTCTCGAGCACCGTGGAGCTCTCGCAACAGTTGGAGGCGCTGGTGCGGGAGAACCGCGCCCAGCTCGCGCCGGCGCTGGCTCAGCTGCGAGGCGTGGTGGAGGTCCTACGCAAGAACGAGTCCAGCATCGACCAGGCCCTGCCGCGGCTGGCCACCTTCACCCGCATCTTCGCCAACAACCTCGGGAACGGCCGCTGGTTCGACACGCTGGTGCAGAACCTCACCAAGCCCACCGGTTTCGCGCCTGGACCGTTCCCCGCCAAGGCAGGTGCCCAATGAGGCGCTGGATCCGCTGTCCCCGCCGCCGCCGCCTCGTCGGCCTGGGCACCTTCGTCGCCGGTCTGGCGGTCCTGGCCGGCACCGCCGGCTGTGGGCTGCTGGGCGGCGCCGACCAGAAGACCCTGGTCGCCCACTTCGACCGGACCGTCGGCCTCTACAAGAACTCCGACGTCCGCATCCTGGGCATCCGCGTCGGCCATGTCACCAAGATCGTTCCCGAGGGTCGCTCGGTCCGGGTGGAGATCACGTACGACGCGAAGTACAAGGTGCCTGCCGATGCGAAGGCTCTGGTGGTCTCACCGTCGATCGTCAGCGACCGCTACGTCCAGCTGGCGCCGGTGTGGCGCTCCGGGCCGACGCTCGCGGACAAGGCCGACTTCGGCATGGACCGCACAGCGGTCCCGGTCGAGCTGGACCAGATCTACTCCGCGCTGGACCAGCTCAACCGCTCCCTCGGACCGGGCGGCGCCAACAACAAGGGGGCCCTCTCGGGCCTCGTCAAGACCGGCGCGACCAACCTTAAGGGCAACGGCGCGGCGCTCAACAGCACCCTGAAAGACCTGTCCGAGGCGGTCTCGACGCTGTCCAACCAGCGCAGCGACCTGTTCGGGACGGTCAGCAACCTCCAGGACTTCACGACCACGATCGCCAACAGCGACGCGACGGTCCGCCAGTTCGACTCCGACCTGGCCGCAGTGGCGGCCCAGCTCGCCGGCCAACGTCAGGCGCTCGCGGCGGCGGTCGCCAACCTGTCTACGGCGCTGGGCTCGGTCGCGGTCTTCGTGAAGGAGAACAAGAGCGACCTCACGGCCAACGTGAAGGACCTCGCCTCGGTGACCCAGGTGCTCGTGAAGCAGAAGAAGTCGCTGGAGGAGTTCCTCGACAACAGTGCGGTCGCCCTGTCCAACCTGCAGCTGGCCTACAACCCCCGGTCCGGCACGCTCGACACCCGCGACAACAACAACAACAACGGCACCAACACGGTCTGCCAGCTTCTCGGCGTGAGCGGTCAGGGCGCCCTGTGCGCCCAGGTGACCGGGCTGCTGGGTCAGCTCCAGAGCGGTGGCCTGCCAGGGCCCGGATCGATCCGGCCGCAAGTCCAGCCGCCGGACCTGACCCTCGGTGGCCTCCTGGGAGTCGCCCCATGAGCATGCCGAGGACATCTGCAGAGACCTTCGCGGGGAGCCGACGGGCGTACGTCCCACGCACTGCGCTGGTTGCCGTTGCCTCCCTTGCCTTGCTGACCGGCTGCCAGTTCAAGGGCGCGGCCAGCCTGCCGCTGCCCGGCGGGGCCGCCGGCAAAGACTTCTACCGGGTCACGGTGGAGTTCCCCGATGTGCTCGACCTCGTCCCGCAGTCGGCGGTCAAGGTCAACGACGTCACGGTCGGCCGGGTGGAGAGCATCAGGCTGAAGGGCTACACCGCGGTCGTCGTTGTCCGGGTGGAGGACAGGGTGTCCCTGCCCGCCAACGCGCGGGCCAGCCTGCGCCAGACCAGCCTGCTCGGCGAGAAGTTCGTCAGCCTGGACAGCCCCCTCGCGGAGGCGCCCGCCGGCCGGCTCACCAACGGTGCGCTCATCGACCTGAAGCGCACGAGCCGCAATGTCGAGGTCGAGGAGCTGCTGGCGGCGCTGTCCCTCGTGCTCAACGGGGGGAGCCTTGAGCAGATCCAGGTGATCAACAGGGAACTGGTGGCGGCCCTGAAGGGCCGCGAGGGCAAGGTGCGAGACCTGCTCTCCCAGCTGGACGTCTTCGTTGGCGGTCTCGATAAGCAGAAGGGCGACATCGTGCGCGCTCTGGACAGCCTCGATAGGCTCAGCGGTCGGCTCGCCCAGCAGCGTGACGTCCTGGCAGTGGCGCTGCGCGATCTTCCGGGGGGCACCCAGGTGCTGACCGACGAGCGGGCCGACCTCACCAAGGTCCTCCAGGGCCTCGACCGGCTGGGCACCGTCGCGGTTCGGGTCATCAACGGCTCGCAGCAGAACACCGTTGCCGACCTCAATGCGCTCCAGCCGATCCTTGCGCAGCTCAACGCGGACGGCACCTCGCTGCCCAACGCGCTCGAGCTGTTGACCACCTACCCGTTCCCCAAGACGATCGACCAGGGCATCAAGGGCGACTACGCCAACCTCTACGCCACCCTGGACCTCAACCTGACCGGTGCCCTCGGCAACACCGGGGGGCTTTCCCCGGTGCCGTCCCTACCGCCCATACCGCCCCTGCCCTCGCTACCTCCCCTCCCCTCGCTACCGCCCCTGCCGCCGGGCCCGGTTCCGCTGCCCTCGATCCCGTTGCCCCTTGGCCCAGGTGCCAAGCTGCCTGGCCTTCCGCTGCTCGCCGCCGGTGACTCCTTCGGTCTGGCTGGCCTACTGATGAGAGGCCTGGCGTGATCACCCGCCAGACCAAGCTGCAGCTGCTGGTGTTCGCGATCATCTCGCTGCTGGGGCTGTCCTATACGGGCATGCGCTACGCCGGGCTGGGCACGACGTTTCATGTGCAGGACCCGGGCTACATCGTCGCTGCTGACTTCGTCGACAGCGGCGGTGTGTTCAAGGGGGCTCAGGTCACCTACCGCGGCGTCACCGCCGGCAAGGTCGAGGACCTCACGCTGCGCCCGGACGGTGTGCGCGTGCTGCTCCGTCTCAAGCCGGGTACCAAGGTGCCGGACGACGTGAAGGCGGTCGTTGGCAATCGCTCGGCCGTTGGCGAGCAGTACGTCGATCTGCAGCCGCAGCGTGACGGTGAACCGTTCCTCGCCAAGAACGCCGTTATCCCGATCACCCGGACCGCGATCCCGATCTCACCGACCCAGCTGGTCGTCAACCTGGACAACTTTGTCACCAGCCTGGACACCGCCCAGTTGGCTACCGTGCTCGATGAGCTCGGGGTTGTCGGTCGCGGCGCGCGTGAGCAGGTCACCAGAATCGACGAGCCGTCGGAGGCTGTCGCCCGCGCCCGTGAAGGCAACCCCGAGCTCATCGAGCACGGTAGCCAACTGGGCGGTGTCCAGGCTGGTGACAAAGTTGT
>JANLPD010000194.1:0-1552 GCA_031367045.1 Frankiales bacterium
CCAACTTGCAAGCAGGTACCGGTTTGCCCGCGCGGCGGCAGCCGTCCGTCCAGTCGTTGACGGTGCGTATCACCCGCGAACGCGGCTCGTGGCACTCCGCGGTCGAGCAAGACTCAAAAGCCGCGATTGCTTCAGCCACGCGGGTCTCCAGCCCGGCCACGTCCCCTGGCAAGCGGTGCACTCCGCCCACCTCCTGCTTGATCTGTCGCCATCATCATGTGAGCAGGGCCACATCGTCAAGGGAACGCGTGGAGTTTCGCACTTTCGCCTGACCTGACGTAGGTCATTGCCCGGGCTGTTTCGGGCGACACGCCGAGTCACTTCCACCCTCTCCCGGAGCGTCTTTGAGAGGCTGGACCTGCACGCGCGGCGCGTGCAGTTGAGAGGGTGTGGGAGATGGCTGAGTCAGGCGCAGGCGGCTTCCCGCGGATGATCCGTGGGTACGTCGTGGTGCAACGCCGACGATGTGGCAAGGCGAGTTGCCGGTGCACCGATGGGGTGTCGCTGCAATCCTCGACGGTGTTGTCCTACTCTGAAGCCGGCCGGAACCGGACCGTCATGCTGGCCCCTGATCAGGTCGGACCGGTCCGGGTCGCCGTCGAGCGATACCGGGCGGCGCAGGCAAAGCTGGAAACCCAGGGCAACGACGGGCTCGGGGTGTTGCTGAGCGCGGTCGCGACCCGCCGGGGCCGGTGAGTCGCTGGGCCGCGCTGCTCACTTCGGCCCGCCCGGTGTTCCGGGCGCCGAGCTTCGCGATCTTCACCGACCTGATCACCGGATGGGTACTGGCACCGGGCCGGCGGACCGTGACCGCGATGATCACCCTCGCAGATCCTGCCGGCGGGCGGGCGCACGACGCCTACCATCGCCTGAACCGTGACGGGGCTTGGAGCATGAGTGGGCTATGGCGGCTGCTGGCCACCCACGCCGTGCAGCAGTTCGCCCCGACAGCGGTGATCAGCGTCGACCTCGATGACACCCTGTTCCACAAGAGCGGCCGCAACGTCGCCGGCGCCGGGAACTTCCGTGATGCGGTGCGTTCCACCGGCCAGCGGGTCGTCTACGCGCTCGGCCTGAACCTGGTCGTGGTTACGCTGCGGGTCATCCCACCGTGGGGATCGATGCCGATCGCCATCCCAATCAACGCCCGGCTGCACCGCAAGAACGACCCGATCACCACCGTCGAGCACGCCACGCAGATGATGCGGGAGCTCGCCAGCTGGCTCCCGGACCAGCAACTTCATCTGTGCGCCGATGGCGCCTACGCCAGTCTGGCCGGAGCCCAGCTGCCCCGCACGCATGTCACCAGCCGGATGCGCCGCGACGCCGCCCTCTACGAGCCAGCGCCGCCGCGGACCGGTAAACCCGGCCGGCCGCGCCTTAAAGGTCAGCGGCTGCCCACCCCACCCGAGATCGCCGCCGCAGTCAGCCGCCGGTCCTGGCGCAAAGTCACCATCGACGTGCGTGGCCATGCGGTCGAGAAATTGGTGCACACCCGAGACGTGCTCTGGTACGGCGTCAACCCCAAAGAGCTGGTCCGGCTGGTCATCGT
>JANLPD010000203.1:0-2012 GCA_031367045.1 Frankiales bacterium
TCGGATACGGCGGCCGGCGGGAGATTGCCGACGCGGTGCGGTCGATGCTGCAGGCCCATGCCGCGACGGGGGCCACCCTTGAGGAGGTGGCGGAGTTCCTTGACGTCGAGCACATCGCGGAGCACCTCTACACCCGCGGCCAGCCCGATCCGGACCTCGTCATCCGCACGAGCGGCGAGCAGCGCCTCGGTGGCTTCCTGCTCTGGCAGAGCGCGCACAGCGAGTTCTACTTCTGCGAGGCCTATTGGCCCGACTTTCGCCGCGTGGACTTCCTGCGCGCGTTGCGGGCCTACGCGGCACGCCAGCGCCGCTTCGGCACCTGACCGCAGGAGTTCACGCGCTGGTCGGGCGTGTCGTCCACGCCCTTCCAGCACCTCGGCCTACCGTCTGTCGCAGCGGCAGGCACCCGCCGGCCGCTCGGGAGGCCCGGTGCAGGTTGCTGCGCGACGGGGGGCCGCGACCGGCCCTCTGGGCCTGGTCCCGGACCCGCTTCGTAGCCACGTGCCAAGGGGACCTGCCATGACGGCCGACCGCAAGACGTTCGTGCTCGACACCTCGGTCCTGCTCTCTGACCCGGGGGCGATGGGGCGGTTTGCCGAGCACGAGGTGGTCATCCCGCTGGTGGTCATCAGCGAGCTCGAGGGCAAGCGCGACCACCCCGAGCTGGGCTGGTTCGCCCGCCAGGCGCTCCGCCTGCTGGATGACCTGCGGATCGCGCACGGGCGGCTCGACCAGCCACTGCCCTTCGGCGACGGCACGGTGCGGGTGGAGCTGAACCACTCGGACGTCGGCGTTCTGCCGGCTGGTTTTCGCGCCGCGGACAACGACACCCGCATCCTCACGGTGGCCGCGAACCTGTCGGCGGAGGGTCTTGACGTCGTTCTGGTCAGTAAGGACCTCCCGCTGCGCGTGAAGGCTGCGGCCATCGGTCTCACTGCACAGGAGTACCGCGCGGAGCTCGCCGTGAACGCCGGCTGGACCGGTTTGGCCGAGCTCACCGTTGCGGCAGGCGAGCTCGACACGCTGTACGAACAGGGCTGGCTGGACCTGCCAGAGGCCCGGGAGCTCCCCACCCACACCGGTCTCGTGCTGCTGTCCGATCGCGGCTCCGGGCTCGGCCGGGTGGCCCCCGACAAGTCGGTGCGCCTCGTTCGGGGGGACCGGGAGGCGTTCGGCGTCCACGGCCGGTCGGCGGAGCAGCGCATCGCGATCGACCTGCTGCTGGACCCCGACATCGGGATCATTTCCTTGGGCGGCCGGGCCGGCACCGGCAAGTCGGCGTTGGCGCTGTGCGCCGGCCTGGAGGCAGTCCTGGAGCGGCGGGCGCAGAAGAAGGTGGTCGTCTTTCGCCCGCTGTACGCCGTGGGAGGGCAGGAGCTGGGCTACCTTCCCGGCGACGCTGCCGAGAAGATGGGCCCGTGGGCGCAGGCAGTTTTTGACACGCTCGGCGCCCTCGTGGCGCCGGAGGTGGTCGAGGAGGTCATGGTGCGGGGCCTGCTCGAGGTCTTGCCGCTCACTCATATCCGCGGCCGGTCACTGCATGACGCGTTCGTCATCGTCGACGAGGCGCAGTCGCTTGAGCGAGGGGTGCTGCTCACGGTGCTCTCCCGGCTGGGCCAGGGGTCGCGGGTGGTGCTGACCCACGACGTCGCGCAGCGAGACAACCTGCGGGTCGGCCGGCACGACGGCATCGTGGCGGTCACCGAGAAGCTCAAGGGTCATCCGCTGTTCGCGCACGTCACGCTGACGCGCAGCGAGCGCAGTCCCATCGCCGCCCTGGTCACCGAGATGCTCGAAGACCTGCCCGTCTGACGCCGGACATCAGTTCGCGACGTCGCGACGTCGCGTCGATCAGCGCGCGTTCGACCCCGCCGGCCGTCCGTGACGATCGTCGGACGAGTGCCGACCGGTGTGGCGCCGGTCACACGGCATGTCCGTTTTGTCATGATTGGACGCCGTTTAACTGTGGACAATCCCTCTACGTGAGGATGAGTATCGGGGCACGGAGTCGC
>JANLPD010000236.1:0-1752 GCA_031367045.1 Frankiales bacterium
CGTGACGTCCGCGCCGCCCAGCCACTGCTTGCTGTCGATGGACCGCCGCTGGTGCCCGCCGACCCCGGGGTGCGCCGGGTCCGCGAGGACGAGGTCGAGCAGCTGCTCCCGGCCTGCATCGCGATGTTCACCGAGGAGGTCGGCGTCTCGCCGCTCGCCGGCGACGGCGGGGCGCTCTACCGAGCCCGCGTGCACGAGCTTGTCGAGCAGGGCCGGGCCTTTGCCCGCTTTGACGACGGGGTCGTGGTCTTCAAGGCCGAGGTGGGTGCGGCGACGAGCTCGGTGGCCCAGGTGCAGGGCGTCTGGGTGCACCCCTCGCTACGCGGCCGGGGGGTGGGCACGACGGGCACCGCCGCGGTCGTCGCAGCCACCCGCGCGGCGATCGCACCGGTGGTCAGCCTGTATGTCAACGACTACAACACGGCGGCCCGGCGGTCCTACGAGAAGGTCGGGTTCCGGCAGGTGGGGACCTTCGCGAGCGTGCTGTTCTAGCCCAGCTTCCTGGCCCGGTGGCGGCACTGGCCAAAGACGACGTCCTGACAGGCGGGACCGGACTTGCAACTGGTGGGACCCTGCGGACATGGTTCGGTGTTGCCGCCAGACGCAAAGGATCCCGTTGTGACTCTCTCGATCAAGCCAGGCACCGCCTGGGCGGACGTCTACGCCCGGGCGCGCGCGGCCGCCCCGGAGGCCTTTGACGCCGACCGGGTCCTGAACCTGACGGGCGGTGAGTGGAAGCGGATCGGCTCGCCCGGCGAGCACATCACCCCTGTCGACGGCTCATCCATCCAGGGGCCGCCGCGCATCGACCACGACGACGCGGTCACCGCTGTCGCGCAGGCGGCCGGGGAGCACAAGGCCTGGGGCGAGGTCGACCTGGACGAGCGTAAGAGCCGGGTGGCGGCCGCCGTTGCCGAGATGCGTGAGCACCGCGACACCCTGGCCTTGCTGCTGGTCTGGGAGATCGGTAAGCCGTGGCGCCTCGCCTGCGCCGACGTCGACCGGGCGCTGGACGGTGTCGACTGGTACCTCGAACAGATCGAGCGGCAGCTGGCCGGCCGTCGTCCGTTGCCCGGTCCGGTCAGCAACATCGCCTCGTGGAACTACCCGATGTCGGTGCAGGTCCACGCCGAGCTGGTCCAGGCGCTGGCTGGCAACGCCGTCGTCGCCAAGACTCCCTCGCAGGGTGGCTTCCACACCCTCACGCTCGCCCACGCGTTCATGAAGCGGGCCGGCCTGCCCGTCACGCTGCTGTCCGGCGTCGGCGCCGAGCTCGGAAACGCGCTGATCAGCGCTCCCGAGATCGGCGCGCTGGCCTTCGTCGGCGGCCGGGCCAACGGCCGCAAGGCGGCGACCACCCTTGCGGACACGGGCAAGCGCCACTTCCTGGAGCAGGAAGGCCTCAATGCCTGGGGGATCTGGGACTTCTCCAACTGGGACGAGCTCGCCGCCCATCTGAAGAAGGGCTTTGAGTACGCCAAGCAGCGCTGCACCGCCTACCCGCGCTACGTCGTGCAGCGCGAGCTGTTCCCGGAGTTCGTGGAGATGTACCTGCCGGTGGTGCAGAGCCTGCGCTTCGGCCACCCGCTGGCCGTCGAAACGTCCTTCGACCCGCTGCCGGACCTGGACTTCGGACCGGTCATCCATGCCACGAAGGCGGCCGAACTGCGCGAGCGCTACGCCGAGGCCGTGGCCGGCGGCGGCATCCCGCTCTACCGCGGAGACCTGTCCGACGGTCGCTTCCTGGCCGGC
>JANLPD010000278.1:0-1847 GCA_031367045.1 Frankiales bacterium
CCCTGGCGGGCTTGCCAGCCATCACCCAGACGCTCGGGGCCGGCATCAGCGTCAACGTGAAGCTGATCTTCTCGCTGGAGCGCTACGACGGGGTGTTAGTCGCCTTCTTCGCCGGCCTGGAGCTGGCCAAGGCGAACGGCCATGACCTGACCACGATCGGCTCGGTGGCGTCGTTCTTCGTCAGCCGCGTCGACACCGAGGTCGACAAGCGGCTCGGTGCCGGCCACGCGCTGCGCGGCAAAGCAGCGGTCGCCAACGCCCGCCTGGCCTACCAGCACTTCGAGACAGCCTTCGGGACCGACCGCTGGAAGGCCCTGGCCGCCGCCGGAGCCAAGCCCCAGCGACCGCTGTGGGCGTCCACCGGCGTGAAGGACCCGTCCTACGACGACACGATGTACGTCGTCGAGCTCGTCGCCGCCGGCACCGTCAACACCATGCCTGAGGCCACCCTCGAGGCAGTCAGCGACCATGGCGTCGTGCGCGGCGACACCGTCACGACGGCATACGCCGAAGCCCAGCAGGTGCTGGACCAGCTGCGCGAAGCCGGCATCGACCTCGACGACGTGACGCGCCTGCTCGAGGTGGAGGCGGTGCAGAAGTTCGAGGACGCTTGGAACAACCTCATCGAGCAGGTCACCCTCCAGCTCGAGAAAGTCGGCGCCGGGCCCCGGACGACGGCGTGACCGTCTCGATCACCGTCGCTGGGGCGGCGCTGCGTGCGGCACAGGAGGAGGCGCTCGAGGCGCTGCGCGCCGACGGAGTGGCCGGCCGGCTGCTGGCGCACGACGCCGGCCTGTGGGGACCCGACGCCGAGGCAGAGTCCTCGATCCGGCTCGGCTGGCTGGACGTGGTCGAGGTCTCGCGCGGCTGGCTGCCTGAGCTGCTCGCGCTCCGCGACGCGCTGCGCGCCGAGGGCGTCGACCAGGTGGTCCTGTGCGGCATGGGCGGCTCGTCGCTCGCGCCCGAAGTGATCTGCCGGTCGGCCGGCGTACCGCTGACCATCCTGGACTCCACCCACCCCGACCAGGTGAGGTCGGCACTGGCCGTCGACCTGGCCCGGACTGTTGTCGTCGTGTCGAGCAAGAGCGGCGGCACGCTGGAGACAGACAGCCAGCGCCGGGTGCTGGCCAAGGCCTTCACCCAAGCCGGCATCGACCCACGTCGACGCATCGTCGTGGTGACCGACCCGGGCTCGCCGTTCGAGCAGCTGGCCAAGGACGAGGGCTACCGCGCCGTCTTCCTGGCCGACCCGCACGTCGGGGGGCGCTACAGCGCGCTCACGGCCTTCGGGCTGGTGCCATCAGCCCTCGCCGGCGCCGACGTGGAGGTCCTGCTGGACCAGGCGGCGGCGCTGCTGCCCGCACTCGGCCGCGACGACGGGCCGGCTCTTGTGCTGGGGGCCGCCCTGGGCGCCGACGGCCGCGACAAGATCGTGATCGACGCCGCCGGCTCGGACCTCGTCGGCTTCGGCGACTGGGCCGAGCAGCTCATCGCCGAGTCCACCGGCAAGCTCGGCAAGGGGCTGCTTCCGGTGGTGGTCGGCCCCGAGGCCCCCGAGATCGGCTGGTCGGCAGCCGACGTCCACCTCGTGCGGATCGGGGCCGGGGCACCCGAGCTGGGGACCGGCGTCACCGGCAGCCTCGGTGAGCAGTTCCTTGCCTGGGAGGCGGCCGTGGCGGTCGCTGGCCGGGTGCTCGGCATCAACCCGTTCGACCAGCCCGACGTGGAGAGCGCCAAGAAGGCCTCCCGCGGCCTGCTGGACGCCCAACCCACGCCGGCCCAGCCGCTCTTCGTCGATGGGGACGTTGCCGTCTACGCGACACCCGGTCTGCTCGACAGTGAGTCGA
>JANLPD010000283.1:0-6349 GCA_031367045.1 Frankiales bacterium
GCTACGGCAACTCGCTCGAGTGGGCCACCTCCTGCCCACCGCCGAGGCACAACTTCGTCACGCTGCCGCGTATCCGGTCCGAGCGCCCAGCGTTCGACCTGCACTACCCCGACGCTGCCGGCCGGGTCGACTTCCACGCCACGCCGGAGCTGAGGTAGCCACATGAAGCTCGAGGGTCTGCTTTTTGCGTTCCTGGCAGCGTTCCTCGTCCTGGTCGACGTCGTCTACTGGGCACTGTCCGGCGACCCAGTGGGCACGACGTGCCTCGGTCTGTCGGGCGCCTTGTCGTTCATCATCGGCTACTACCTGCTGTTCACGGCGCGCCGCATCGGCGCCCGCCCGGAGGACCGGGCAGATGCCGAGATGAGCGAGGGCTCCGGTGAGGTCGGTTTCTTCGCGCCGCACTCGTGGTGGCCGATTGTCACTGCCGGTTCCTTCGCGCTGACGACGTTGGGCCTGGTGTTCGGGTTGTTCCTGTTCCTCATCGGCGTCCTGTTCATCGTCATCACCGCGTCGGGCTTTTTGTTCGAGTACTACGTCGGCATCAACCGTACGCAGTCCCATACGCTGGGCGCGCTGGAGGTCATGGGCGAGCCGCCGACCAGCGGGAACAAGTTCCTCGGCGAGCAGCACTGAGCCAGCCGTACGACCAAGCGCCGGTCAGGAGTTAGGGCCGCCGCGGGTGACCTCGGCATCCACGAGGCTGCCGCCCGCAGGGCAGCCCAGCTCGATGCACTTACCCACCGTCAGCGTCAGCACCAGGTCCTTGCCCTTGGACAAAAAGCACAGTGTCTGTTTGCCGCAATCCGGGATGGGGCTCCACCCATAGGTGCCAGGCGACACCCGCGGATCGGCCAGCACCTGTGCCGGGCTCTTGGGCAGGTGCCCGGAGGCAACGCCGGTGTAGCCCCCGCCGCCGCTCACCCCGCTGCTTGTGCGCACCGTGCCGAGGGGCAGTGCCTGCTCGGCGGCCTGGGTGAACCGCTGCTTTTCCTGGTAGGTCCGGATCGGCGGGAGGACGAGCGAGTAGACAACCACCGCCATGAAGGCCACCGTGATCGACCCGAGGACCAGTGCGGTCCGGTTGCCCTGGCGACCGAGCCGCCGCACTGAGCTGAGTCCTCCCATGCCACGACCATGCCACGCGGCAACGCCACCTGGCACCTGGATTTTCCGTCGTACAGTCGTCGTCCCGCAGGTAATCTGGACTAGTCGACGCTTGACTCGAGCTCGGGCTGGGACCCGTCGGTCTTGACCGCTTTCGCCGTCGGACCGCCCTTGGGCCGGAAGAAGCCGCGGGGCTTGTCCGCGACGACGATCCCGTCATGGTGGACGGGCTGCGTCGCATCGCCGTCGCTGTGCCCACCGCCGGCTTCGAGCGCTGCCCGGTCGTTGGCCTCGCCGCCGACCATGAGGACCCGGTAGGTCGACGGCACGGTGACCGTCTCCTCGACGAACTCACCCGACGGGAGCCGGCGGATGGTCCCGGACTCGATGCCGTGGTGAAGCAGCTCCTCATCGGAGTGCTGCAGGCTGAGGCAGACCCGTTTGGTGATCAGATAGGCCAGCGGCGGGACGACGAAGATGGCGGTGCGGAGCGCATACGTCATGCTGTTGACGCTGATCTGGAAGACGCCGGCGATGATGTCGTTGCCGCCGGCGATCAGCAGCACGACGTAGAACGACAGCGCCATCACGCCTAGGCCGGTGCGGACCGGCTTGTCCCGGGGCCGGTCGAGCAGGTTGTGATAGGCCCGGTCGCCGGTGAAGCGGGCCTCCAGCCACGGGTAGACGGCGAGGACCGCGAACAGCAGGCCGGGCAGGATCTGGGTCGGCAGCAGGACGTTGAACGAGATGGTGTGGCCGAGCCCGCGGAACTCCCAGTTGGGCATCAGGCGGGTCGAGCCGTCGAGGAAGCCGACGTACCAGTCGGGCTGCGAGCCGGCCGACACCTGCGAGGCGTCGTAGGGCCCGAACAACCAGATCGGGTTGATCTGGGCCAGGCCACCGAGCGCGGCGAGGACAGCGAAGACGAGGAAGAAGAAGCCACCAGCCTTGGCTGCGTAGGCCGGGTAGAAGCGCGACCCGACGACGTTGGTCTCGGTGCGTCCGGGCCCCGCGAACTGGGTGTGCTTCTGGTACCAGATCAACATCATGTGGAAGGTGATCAGGCCCAAGATGATGGCGGGGACCAGCAGGATGTGGACCGCGTACAGCCGTTCGATGATGGACGTGCCCGGGAACTCGCCGCCGAACAGCAGGAACGCCATCCACGTGCCGACGACGGGGGCCGCCAGGACGATCGAGTAGGCGATCCGCAGGCCGGTGCCGGACAGCAGGTCATCGGGGAGCGAGTAGCCGGCGAACCCCTCGACGATGCCGAGCACCAGCAGCCCGACCCCGATCACCCAGTTGAGCTCGCGCGGCTTGCGGAACGCGCCGGTGAAGAAGACCCGGCTCAGGTGCACCACGATCGCTGCCATGAACAGCAGGGCGGCCCAGTGGTGGATCTGCCGCATGATCAGGCCACCGCGGACGTCGAACGAGATGTCCAGCGTGGTGGCGTAGGCGCGCGACATCGAGATGCCGCGGAGCGGGATGAAGCTGCCGTTGTAGATGACCTCGCGCGTGCTGGCGTCGTAGAACAACGTGAGATAGGTGCCGGTCAGCAGCAAGATGATGAACGAGTAGAGCGCGATCTCGCCCAGCATGAACGACCAGTGGTCCGGGAACACCTTGTTGAGGCTGCGCCGGACAAAACTGGACGAGCCGAGGCGGTCGTCGACCCATTTGGCAGTGCCGTCGGCACCCTTTTCGAGAAGGCTCACGGCTTGCGCTCCCAGAAACTCGGGCCGACGGGCTGATCGAAGTCCGCTTGTGCCACGAAGTATCCCTCCGGGTCCACGCTGATCGCCAGTTGAGGTAGTGGGCGCGCAGCCGGGCCGAAGATCGGGTGGGCCCCCTTGTCGGCCTGGAAGGTCGACTGGTGGCACGGGCAGAACAGGTGGTGGGTCTGCTGCTCGTACAGCTTGACCGGGCAGCCCAGGTGCGTGCAAATGACGGAGTACGCGACGTGGCCGTCGACAACCCAGCTCTTGCGGCTGTCCTGGACCTGCAGCTCCTCGGGCCGCATCCGGATCAGCAGGACGGCGGAGTCCGCCATCTTCCTGCCGCCCGGGACGCCCGGGAAGACCGACTCGGCGCCGCCGACGAGCAGGTCACCGAGCTTGACCCCGGTGCCGTTGGAACGGACCAGACGGACGTTCTTGCCCCAGCCGGTACGCCGGAGTGCGTCCTCCTTGTGGGCATAGGGGCCGAGGCTGAACAGCAGCGGCACGGGCAGCAGCGCCAGCGAGCCACCGCCGAGCAGCAGCGTGTTGCGCAGAAGGGCGCGGCGAGGCAGGCCGGTCTCCTCCAGGCCCGTCTTGAGCATGCTGGCCGCCTCGGCCCGCACGTCCGGCTCGGAAGCCAGGTGGTGGCGCTCCTGCACGGTCTCCTCGTCGACCATGATCGTCTTGGCCCACTGAACGGTGCCGGCGCCGATGCCGAACAACGCCAGGAACATGCTCACGCCGAGCAGCGGCGTGTATAGCGCCCAGTGCTTGTCCACGCGGTAGGTGAAGTCGGCGAACCAGTAGACGACGAAGAAGCCGACGACGCCGATGACCGAGAGCAGGAACAGCGCGGCGACCTTGCGCTCGGCCGAGCGGGCTGCGCGCTCGTCGAGCAGCTTGGTCGTAACGGTCGCTGGCGCCGCGCCGGAGGCCACCCGCTGACCCTCGCCGTGACCGGTCGCGGCCAGCTGCTGGCGGCTGTCGGTGTTCTGGAAGTCACTGCCGGAAAGGTCCGATCCACGGCTGTCCCCGCCGCTGTTGGCCTCATCGCTGGAGGCGGGGGACCTCAGCCGGTCCCTGATCGATTCGCCCTTCGCGGCGTCGTCGTCGCTCATGCGCGGGCACCGATCCAGAGGGTCAGGACGACGAGGGCGCCGATCCCGACGAGCCAGATCACGAGTCCCTCGGGGACGGGACCATACTTGCCGAGCGCCGCACCGCCGGGCTGGGCGGCATGCGTCGTGTCGTAGACGTAGTTGGTGATGGCCCGCTTCTGCTGGTCGGTCAGCTGGTTGGCCGAGAAGCGGGGCATCGACTCGGGTCCGCTCTGCATGGCCGCGTAGATGACCGCAGGCGTGGCCGGCTTGAGCTTGGGCGCGTACTTTCCGAAGGTCAGTACGCCGCCGGCGCCGCCGGCGCTGTGGCAGCCGGCGCAGTTGGTGCGGAACAGGTCGCCGCCGAGAGCGAGATCACCGTCGGTCAGGTCGCCTGCGGGCAGCTCCGGGCCACCGCCGTGGGACTGGACGAAAGCGGCCAGCTGGTCGGTCTCGGACGGGGAGTACTTGACCTTCTTGCGGGGTGCCTGCACCTGCCCGGCGACGAGCGGCATGCGACCGCTGCCGACCTGGAAGACGACGGCCGCGCCGCCGACGCCGATCAGGCTCGGGCCGCCGGCGCCACCCTCGAGGTTGAGCCCGTGGCAGGTGGAGCAACCGGTCGCGAACAGCGCGGCACCCTCCTTGACGGCCAGCGACTGCTGCCCGCCGGAGGCGACCTCAGCCTTGCTCTTGGGAGCCGCGAACGCGGTGTAGATGCCGCCGAGCAGCGCCAGCACCAGCAGCAAGGTGGCGTAGCTGGAGCGGTTCGAGCGTTTGCTGGAACGAGTGGCGGTGCTCACCTGCGCTGCCTCCTTCACTTGATGATGTAGATCGTCGCGTAGAGCCCGATCCAGACGACGTCGACGAAGTGCCAGTAGTAGGAGGTGACGATGGCGCTGGTGGCCTTCTCCGGCGTGAAGGTGCCGACCGTGGACCGGATCAGGACCACGATGAAGGCGAACAGTCCGGCGATGACGTGCAGGCCGTGGAAGCCCGTAGTCAGGAAGAAGACCGAGCCGTAGGGGCTCGAGTGGATGTTGTTGCCTTCGCCGTACTGCACGCGGTACTCGTTCGCCTGCCCGAGCACGAAGGTCAGGCCCATCAGCAACGTGAGGAACATCCACCGCCGCATGGCGTAGACGTTGCCCTCCTCGGCCTTGAATACCGCCCACTGGCAGGTGAACGAGGACGCGACAAGGACCGTTGTGAAGATCAACGAGTAGCCGACCGCGAGCTTGACATCGGGCGGTGGCCACAGGTCCTGTCCCGCGGGCCCGGTGCCGATGACGGACCGGATCGTGAAGTACATCGCGAACAGCCCCGCGAAGAACATCAACTCGGACGACAGCCACACGATCGTCCCGACCGACACCATGTTGGGTCGGGTCAGGGAACCGTGCACCGGCGCCTTCTCGAGGACAGAAGCTGCAGCCACGGCGTCATCCTGCCAGCCCGGCCGCTCCTTCACCACGCGGGGTCCCCCGAAGCGCCGGTCGGTTCTTGCCGACCTACTCTTGTGAAGTGGTGACGCTTGCCGCCGGTACCGACGGCCTCCCCGCCTTCGGGCCCTGGACCGTGCTGACGCAGCCCAGCCTGGACCTCGTGCCGCTGGTGGGCATCGTGCTCGCGCTCTGCCTCTACCTGCGCGGCGTCGCCTGCCTGCGGGCCCGCGGCGACGCGTGGCCCTGGGGCCGCACGATCACCTTCTGCGTGCTTGGGCTGGGGACCGTCGCCCTCGCTCTGCTCTCCGGGCTGGCTACCTACGACACCAGCCTGTTCGGCGTCCACATGGTCCAGCACATGCTGCTGTCGATGGTCGCGACCGTCTTTCTCGCCCTCGGCGCTCCCGTCACGCTCGCGCTCAGGACGCTGCCGCAGCGCCCCCGGGCCTGGCTGCTGGCGCTGCTGCACAGCCGGTTTGCGCGGTTGGTGACGTTCCCGCTCATCCCGTGGCTGTTGTTCGTCGGCAGCCCGTTCGCCCTGTACTTCTCCGGCTGGTACCCCGCGACCCTGGCCCACCCGTTGCTCCACGAGCTCGTGCACGTCCACTTCCTGGTGGTCGGCTCGCTGTTCTTCTGGCCCTTGCTGGGCATCGACCCGGTCCCGGGACGCGTCTCACACCCGTTCCGGATGCTCATGCTGACCGCGACGCTGCCGTTCCACGCCTTCCTCGGCATTGCGATCATGAGCGTGCCGGACTCGGGCAACGGCCTGATCGCCCGCGACCACTACCTGGCCATCCACACCGTGAAGGAGGCGGTCTTCCAGCAGCAGGTGGCCGGCGGCCTGCTCTGGTCCTCCGGCGACATCATCGGACTGATGTTCCTGATCATCGTGCTCGCGCAGTGGATGCAGGCTAGCGACCGCGAGGCGGCGCGAGAGGACCGTCGGCTCGACCGCCTCGAGGAGGAGGCCGCC
>JANLPD010000287.1:0-5184 GCA_031367045.1 Frankiales bacterium
CGGCGAAGCATCGAGTCCGCTCCCTCGTCCACGGCCAGCCCCCCGACGCCCGACACCCGCACCTTGCCGCCGACCCGGCCATCGGCCTCAAGCACGACGACCCGCAGGTCCGGCCGCACCCGGCGGAGCTCGAGCGCGGCCGCGAGCCCGGCCACACCCGCCCCGATGACGAGGACGACGGGGCCGGCAGTCACCGGCCCAGCGTAGGCAACCGTGCCTGGGTCGTTGTGGCGCCGAGACCTGGCTGCAACCGATCGCGGTCAGGCTGCGTCACAGCAGCGAGCAGACCCACCGAGGAGGCACCCCGTGCGCGCATCCGTGACCGTTGTCCTGGCGATCTCTGCCGCCGTCGTGCTGACCTCCTGTGGTGGCTCGAACAACAGCGGCACCGCTGCCGGCTCCTCCGGCGGCGCCACCACCGGGGCAGGCACGGGCAAAGCGACGGCGCGCGACGCCACCCGCGGGAGCCTCGCCGCTGTCGAGCGGGCCGTGGTGCGCACGGCCGAGCTCGGCGTCCGGGTCAACGACGTGCGCGCCGTTGCCGGCCGGGCGCGGGCCGCCGTGACGGCAGCCGGTGGCGAGCTCGCCGGGGAGGACGCGGCAAACAGCGATGCGACGACGCTGCGGCTCAGGGTGCCGGAGGCCCGCTTCGACGCGGTGCTGGCCCAGCTTGGTGGGCTCGGCGACGAGCAGTACCGCCGGGTCACCAGCGAAGACGTCACCGAGCAGGTGATCGACCTCGACAGCCGGGTGGCCACCCAGAAGGCCAGCGTTGCCCGCGTGCGCGCCCTGCTCGCCAGGGCCAACTCGGTCGGGGAGGTCGTGCAGGTGGAGGGCGAGCTCACCAAGCGGGAGGCCGACTTGGAGTCGCTGCAGGCCAGGCTGAGCGCACTGGGCGACCGTGCTGCTCTGTCGAGCATCACCCTTGCGCTGACTCGCGAGCCGGTGAACGACAAGGCCGCCCCGGCGGGCTTCCGCGATGGGCTGCGCGGCGGCTGGGACGCACTCGGGTCGACGGCCCGCGTTGCTGCGCTGGCTGCCGGCATCCTGCTGCCCTTCCTGCCGCTGGTAGCCGCGGGCTGGTTCGCGCTGCGCCTGCGCTCGCGGCGACGCACCGGGGCGCCCGCGACGCCGTAGGGTCCGATCTTGTGAATCGGCGACGGGTGGTGCTCGTCGCCACCTGCCTTGCCGCCTTCACCGCCGCACTCGACAACACCGTCGTCGCCGTCGCCCTGCGCAACGTGCAGAGCGACCTCGGGGCCGGTGTCAGCGGCCTGCAGGGCATCATCACCGCATACACGGTCGCCCTTGCCGCCCTGCTTCTCACCGGCGGCGCGCTGTGCGACGTGCTGGGACCCAAGCGGGTCCTGCTCGCCGGCCTCGGCGTCTTCGGGGTCGCGTCGGCCGGCTGCGCCTCCTCGACGAGCACCTCCCTGCTGATCGCTGCCCGCGGGGTCCAGGGGGTCGGCGCAGCCCTGCTCCTGCCGGCCAGCCTTGCGGTGCTCGCGCACGCCTACCCCGACGCGGCCGAGCGGACCAGGGCCGTCGGGGTCTGGGCTGCGACGGGAGCGCTGGCGCTGGTGGCCGGACCGGTGGTCGGGGGCCTGCTCGTGCAGGCCTCCGGATGGCAGGCTGTCTTCTGGGCCAACGTCCCGCTCTGCGTGGCTGTCTCCGCCGTCGTCGCGGTGACCCCTGCCGCGCCGCAGGACCCCTCTCGGCGGATCGACGTCAGCGGCCAGGCGATGGCGGCCGGCGGGCTGGCGGCAGCGACGTACGCCGTGGTCCTTGCGGGACGCGACGGGCTCGGGCTGCCCGTGCTGGTGACCCTCGTCGCCGCCGCGGTGCTGCTCACCGCGTTCGCTGTGCGCGAGCGCATGGCGCCGGACCCGGTGCTGCCCAAGGCACTGCTGCGCGACCGCGGGTTCCTGGCCGCAACGGCGGCGGCGTTCGCGGCCAGCCTGGCGGTCTTCGTCCTGCTGGTGTTCACCAGCCTGTTCCTGCAGCTGGTGCAGTCGCACGAGGCGCTGCAGTCCGCGCTGCTGCTGCTCCCGTTGACCCTCGGCGTGGTCATCGTGGCCCCGTTGGCCGCGCGCGCGGCGGCCCGCAACGGCCCGCGCCGGCCGGTCGTCGCCGGGTTGCTGCTGGCCGCAGCCGGGGTGCTCGGGACCGCGATCGCACTCTCCCCCGACCTCAGCGGTGTCACGCTCGGAGTCCTGCTGGGCGTCACGGGGGTCGGGGTGGGCCTGACCGGCGCACCGGTCGTGGCGGAGTCGCTGACAGCAGCCGGGACCGGTCGCGCTGGTCTGGCGTCCGCGACGGTCAACACCGCCAGGGAGCTCGGTGGGGTCGTCGCCGTCGCGGGGCTCGGTGCGCTGGTGGTCGCCCGGCTCAGCAGCGACCTCACGGCCAAGCTGCTCGGTCTCGGGGTCAAGCCGGGACCGGCGCAGGTGGTCGTCGACGAGGTCCTGCGCGGGACGACGACGGCCGGCCCGCTGATCGACAAGACGAAGGGCACGGTGCCGCTGGAGGCGCTGTTCCAGCTCAAGGCTGCGGCTGCGGACTCGTTCGTGTCCTCGACCCGGCTGGCCCTCACCGGCGCCGTCGTGGTGCTGCTGCTCGTCGCAGCTGCGGCTGCGAGGGGGCTGCGCCGCGGGCGGCCGGCCGGCTAGAGCGAGTGGACCTTGTCCACGATGCGGGCCAGCACGTCGGGGTCGGTCTCGGGAAGCACGCCGTGCCCGAGGTTGAACACATGCCCCTCGGCGGCGCGGCCGGCCACCACCGTCTGCTCGACCTTCGCCGCCACGACCTCCCACGGCGCGAAGACCAGCGTCGGGTCGAGGTTGCCCTGGACTGCCTTGCCGGGCCCGATGCGCAGGACTGCCTCATCGAGCGGCACGCGCCAGTCGACGCCGACGACGTCGGCCCCTGCCTGGCCCATGTCGTGCAGCAGCTCCCCGGTGCCGACGCCGAAGTGGATCCGGGGGACATCCGCCACCCCGGCGAGGATCCGGGCGCTGTGCGGCTGGACGAACCGGCGGTAGTCAGCCGCGGGCAGGGCGCCGACCCAGGAGTCGAAGATCTGGACCGCGGAGGCCCCGGCATCGACCTGCACCCGCAAGAACGCCAGCGTGATGTCGGCCAGCCGGTGCAACAGGTCCGACCAGAGGTCTGGCTCGCCGTACATCAGTGCCTTGGTGGTCCGCTGGTCCTTCGACGGCCCGCCCTCGACGAGGTAGCTGGCCAGGGTGAACGGCGCCCCGGCGAAGCCGATGAGCGGCGTTGCGCCCAGCTCCCCGACCAGTGTGCGGACGGCCTGCGCGACAGCGGGGACGTCCACGAGCAGCGGCAGCCGGTCGAGATCGGCGCGGGTGCGGAACGGCTGGGCGATCACCGGCCCGACCCCCGCCACGATGTCCAGGTCGACACCGACCGCCTTCAACGGTACGACGATGTCGCTGAACAAGATCGCCGCGTCGACGCCGAAGCGCCGCACGGGCTGCAGCGTGATCTCGGTAACCAGGTCCGGCGTGAAGCAGCTCTGGAGCATCCCGGTGCCCTCGCGGAGCTTGCGGTACTCCGGCAGCGCACGGCCGGCCTGGCGCATGAACCACACGGGCACGTGCGCCGGCGTCTCGCGCCGGCACGCCTGCAGGAACGCGGACTGGGCAAGTGCTGTCGTCATCGTGGCGATCGTCGCACGGCGCGCCTCCACCGGTTCTGTCGGACCCGGCTGCAACCTTGGATCGTGAAGGAGGTGGTCACCGTGACCGAGCAGCTCCGGTTCTGCAGCCCCTGCGGCGATACCCGCGTTTTCCTCATGCCGCCCTGCCAGGACGGCCACGATCTCGACTGCCTGGACCTTGCCTGTGTCGAGTGCGGCCACGCGATCACCGTCGGAGTGCTGATCCGCGACGCCGTCGTGCGCGTCGAGGTCCAGGCAGCCTGATCAGCCCCCTGCCAGCAGCACGACGCCGGCGAGCGCCGCGACCACGCCGACGAGCTGTACCGGGCGCAGCCGCTCGCCGTGGAACCGGTAGGCCAACAGCGCGGTGACCACCGGGTAGAGCGAGGCCAGCACCGACGTCACGCTGACCAGGCCGCTCTGCGAGGCAATCGCGAAGGTCCCGTTGGCCAGCACATCTCCCGCGCCGATCGCGGTGAGCAGCGGTAGGTCCGGGCGGCGGACCCCGACGTCCCAGCCGCGGCGGCGCACCGTCGCTAGCAGCACGGCAGTGAGTAGCAGCACCGAGGCGAGCCGCATCGTCAGCAAGGTCATCACGACGCTCCCGCCCTTGCCCCTGCTGGCGGCGGCGACGAGGGCGATGACCACCCCGAAGCCGACCGCGGACAGGGCGGCGAGCACCAACGGGGTCCGGCCCGCTCCGCCCGAGAGCTCCGGACCGCTGGCGAGCACGACCCCCACGACGGCGACCGCGATGCCGGTGAGCTGCAGGGCGCTCGGCGACTCCCCCTGCAGCAGCCCCACCCCGACCGGGATCACGACGCCGAGTGAGGCGATCGGGGCCACCACCCCCATGGTCCCGGCGGCCAGGGCCCGGTAGAACGCCGCAAGCGCGCCCACGCCGACCAGACCGGCCGCGGCAGCAGGGAGCAGGTAGCCCCGGTCATGGCCGAGCTCACCGGTGAGCACCGCAACCGGGACAAGCCCTAGCAGGGCCACCAGCTGCGACGCGCCCAGCACCCCGGCCACGGGCACGCGGCGGCTCGCCGTACCCCCGAGGAAGTCAGACATGCCCCACAGCAGGCTGCTGAGCAGCGCGAGCACGGCCGTCATGACGCCGTCATCGCACAAGCACCCGCGGACCTTAACGACGCACCGGCGCGCCCCTCGCCCGGGGGCGGTGCGCGGACCTAACCTCGCCGCGTGACCCTCCCGCTCGAGCCGGCACCCGACGTCCTCCCGGACGCCTTCGCCGCGCTGCGGGCCACCCTCGACGCGGCGTTGCTGACGGCCGGTCGCCCGGGGCTCGTCCTGCACGAGGTCCCGGCACCCCGCCGGCTCGCTCCGTACGCGGCCGCCCTCGGCGCCGAGGTCCTGCGCGACGATCTCGAGATTGCGCACGGGCGCCTCGTCGTGCTGCACGACCCAGAGGGCCAGGACGGCTGGCACGGCCAGACCCGGGTGGTCGCGTTCGTGTCGGCCGACGTCGAGCCCGAGATGGC
>JANLPD010000293.1:0-11480 GCA_031367045.1 Frankiales bacterium
TTCGAGGAGCGCCTCGGGGCGGGGCGGGCAGCCGGGCACGTAGACATCGACGGGAATGATCTGGTCGACGCCCTTCGTGACCGAATAGCTGTCCCAGTAGGGCCCACCGCAGTTGGAGCACGACCCGAACGACAAGACGTAGCGCGGCTCCGGCATGAGGTCGTAGATCCGACGGACCGCTGGGGCGAGCTTGTCGGTGACCGTCCCGCTGACGACCAGGACGTCCGCCTCACGGGGGCCGTCGGCCACCGGTCGAGCACCCACCGACGCCTGGGTCGGATCGCCGAGCGAGGCGGCCAGGAACTCCACCGCGCAACAAGCCAGGCCGAGATCGAAGACGCGCAGGTTCCAGCGGCGGCCCCAGTTGAGGCTGACCACTGCCGGACCCGGCAGGTCGAGACCTGGCAGGGCCGGACCGGGCAGGGCCGGTCCCGCCAGGTCGGGGGACACCGTCAGCCCGTGCGTGCTGCGACGAAGTCCGCAAGACCGACAAGGGCATCGCGGGTGACGCCGCTCGACAACGTCGACGCAACGGCGCGCGCTTCCTGGACGTAGGCCACCAGCCGGTCCCGGGCCTGGTCCATCGCCGGGTGGGCCCGCAGCAGCCGCAGCGCCTCCGCCAGCGCGTCATCGTCGGTGAGGTCGCCGGTGAGCAGCTGGCGCAGCCGCGCCGACGGTTGGTCGTCATCGGCGAGCACGAGCAGGACCGGCAGGGTTCGGACACCCTCGCGAAGGTCCGTGCCGGGGGTCTTGCCCGACTCCTCGCTCTCGCTGGCGATGTCGATGAGGTCGTCGGAGAGCTGGAAGGCGACGCCGAAGACCTCGCCGAAGCGGGCTGCGATGTCGACGTCTTCGGCGGAGGCACCGGACATGAGGGCCCCGAGACGGGCCGAGGTCGCGATCAGCGAGCCCGTCTTGTCGGCAACGACCTGAAGGTGGTGCTCGACGGGGTCCTGGCCGTCGGCCGGCCCGGCCGTCTCCGCGATCTGGCCCTCGACCAGCCGGGCGAAGGTGCGCGACTGGATCGCGGTCGCCTCGGTGCCGAGGCCCGCCGTCAGCTCAGAAGCGCGGGCGAACAGGAAATCACCGGTCAGGATCGCGATGGTGTTGGTCCAGCGCGCGTTGGCCGACGGCGCACCTCGGCGTACGTCCGCCTCGTCCATGACGTCGTCGTGGTAGAGCGTCGCAAGATGGGTCAGCTCGACGACGACCGCCGCGTCCACCACTGCTGGCGACAGCGGGTCCCCGAGGTGCGCGGCGAGCAGGACGAGCATCGGCCGCACCCGCTTTCCACCGGCGCGGACCAGGTGGCCGGCCGCCGCCGTAAGGAGCGGGTGACGGCTCGGGACCACCGCACGCAGCCGTGCCTCGACGTCCTCGAGCCTCGCCCGGACGGTCGCCGTCAGGGCCGGGTCAGCGGCGTCCAGCGCGGCTCGCGGGACGGCGGTGGGCGCCGTGCTCACGGCCGGCTCGACTGCGGTGCGGGCGTCGTCATCGCACGAACAGCGCGGCCTGGTCGGTGAGGTCCAGCAGCGGCTGCGGTACGACGCCGAGGACCAGGGTGACGGCGACGCCGATGGCGATCGTCGCGGCCGTGAAGGCACTCGGGACGGCCACCGTCGGACCGTCCGACAGCGGCTCGCTGAAGAACATCATCACGACGACGCGGGCGTAGAAGAAGACCGTGATCGCGCTGGCCAGCAGGCCGACGACCACGAGCGCGGTGGCGCCGCCTTCGATACCGGCGCGGAAGACGGCGAACTTCGCGGTGAAGCCGCTGGTGAGCGGGATGCCAGCCAGGGCGAACATCAAGAACGAGAACACCGCTGCCAGGACCGGGCTTCGCCGGCCGAGCCCGGCCCACTGCGCCAGGTGCGTCGCCTCGCCGCTGGCGTCGCGCACCAGGGTGACGACAGCGAAGCTCGCGATCGTCGTGAAGCCGTAGGCACACAGGTAGAACAGCGTCCCTGACAGCCCATTCTTGTTGATCGCGATGACGCCGACGAGCAGGAAGCCGGTGTGGGCGATCGAGGAATACGCCAGCATCCGCTTGACGTCGGTCTGGGTCACCGCGAGCACCGCGCCGAGCACCATGGTCAGGATCGCGACGCCCCACATCACCGGGCGCCAGTCCCACTGAGTGCGGCCGAAGCCGACGTAGAGCACGCGCAGCAGGGCGCCGAAAGCTGCGACCTTGGTGCACCCAGCCATGAGCGCCGTGACTGCGGTCGGCGAGCCCTGGTAGACGTCCGGCGTCCACGCCTGGAAGGGCGCGGCGCCGATCTTGAACAGCAGACCGACGATGAGCATGGCCAACCCGAGGTTGAGCAGCAGCTCGTTGCTCCTGGCGCTGCCGGTCGCCTCGTAGAGGACGTTGAGGTCCACGCTGCCGGCGTAGCCGTAGAGCAGCGCGACGCCGTAGAGGAAGAAGGCCGAGGCGAAGGCGCCGAGCAGGAAGTACTTCACGGCCGCTTCCTGCGACAGGAGGCGGCGGCGGCGAGCGAGCCCAGCCATCAGGTATAGCGGCAGCGAGAGGACCTCGAGCGCGACGAACATCAGCAGCAGGTTGTTGCAGGCCGGGAACAGCATCATCCCGCCGAGCGAAAACAGCGCAAGCGGGTAGACCTCGGTCTGGATCGCCGTGCTCTCGGCCAGCGCGACGTCCTCCCGGCTGCCGGGCAGGACCACTGCCCGGGAGACGATGGTGCCGCCGGACGCGTCCAGCGAGCGCTCGGCCAGCAGCGCGATGCTGGCCAGTCCGAGCACTGCCAGCAGACCCTGGACAAGCAGCGCCGGGTCGTCCACGGCCACGGCCTGGACCGCGACGAGCTCGTGGGTCCCCCACACGACGGCAACCGCGACCAGCGAGCCCAGCAGCCCGGCAGCGCAGACGGCAATCTGCACCACGCGACGCCGGCTGGCGGGCACGAAGGCCTCGACAAGGACGCCGACGACCGCGGCAGCGAAGACGATGAGGATGGGCGACAGCGCGCCGTAGGCGATGCTCGGAGCCGGGATGATCTCGGGCACCGCCCTACCGCCCTTCGGTCGAAAGGTTGGCCTGCGTGGGTGCAGGGTCTTTCGCGCCCACATCGTGCATGGTGAAGTTGACCGCCGGCGTGATGACGTCGGTCAGCGGCTTCGGGTAGACGCCGAGGAAGACCATGAGGGCAAGCAGCGGGGCGACCGCCAGGACTTCGCGCAGCTGCAGATCCTTCATGGCGCTGTGGGCAGCCGACAGCGGCCCCTGCATCGTCTTCTGGTAGGTGATCAGGATGTAGAGCGCCGCCAAGATAATGCCGATCGTCGCCAGCACCGCAGCGGTCGGATAGCGCGTGAACGTGCCTACCAGGACGAGGAACTCGCTGACGAAGGTCGACAGACCCGGCAGCGCGAGCGAGGACAGGCCGGCGATCAGGAAGGTGCCGGACAGGACCGGCGCGACCTTGCCGATGCCGGAGTAGTCGGCCGTCAGCCGACTTTTGCCTCGCGAGATGAGAAAGCCGACAACCAGGAAGAGCGCTCCGGTGGAGAGCCCGTGGTTGACCATGTAGAGCACCGCGCCGGTCCCGGCTTGGCTGGTGAAGGCGAAGCAGCCGAGGCCGATGAAGCCGAAGTGGGCCACCGACGTGTAGCTGACGAAGCGCTTGAGGTCTTTTTGGCCCATGGCGAGCAGGGCGCCGTAGAGGATCCCGATCACCGACAGCGCGATGATGTAGGGCGCGAGGTCGCGCGCCGCGGCGGGGAACAGCGGCAGGCAGTAGCGCAGGAAGCCGAAGGTGCCGACCTTGTCGAGCACCCCGACGAGCAGGACAGCGCCCCCGACGGGAGCCTCGGCGCCGGCGTCGGGCAGCCAGGTGTGGAAGGGAAACAGCGGGGCCTTGATCGCAAAGGCGATGAAGAAGCCCAGGAACAGCCAGATCTGCACCGGCTCAGAGATGTTGAGGTCGACCAGCTTGGCGAACGCGAACGTCCCCGGCCCCTGATGGGTGGATACGACGTAGAGGCCGATGACGGCGGCGAGCATGAGCAGCCCGCCGAACAGGCTGTAGAGCAAGAACTTCACGGCCGCGTAGGACCGCTTCGGCCCGCCGAACTGCCCGATCAGGAAGTACATCGGGATGAGCATCGCCTCGAAGAAGACGTAGAACAGGAAAATATCGGTCGCCGCGAAGACGCCGATCATCATCGTCTCGAGGATCAGGATGAGGGCGAAGAAGGTCTTGGGCGACGCGAACCGACGGTCAGGGGCAGGCGGGTCGGCGGGGTCGGCCTCGCCCCAGCTGGCGAGCAGCACCACGGGCACGAGGACCGCGACCAGCGCGATGAGGACCAGCGCGATGCCGTCGACGCCAACGGCGTACTGCACCCCGAACGACTTGATCCAGTCGTGCGCCTGGACAAACTGGAAGCGCTGGCCCTTCGGGACGAACGCTGAGCACATCAAGATGGTCAGCACGAGCACGGCGAGCGACGTCGCCAGGGCGACCTGCTTGGCGAGTAGCGGCCTGGCCGTCGGCAGCAGGCTGACCACCAGCGCGCCGACGAGCGGGACGATCCCGAGGACGGTCAGGAACGGGAAGTCGCTCACTGGCCGAGCCTGACCGCGAGCAGACCGGCGATCACAAGAGCTGCTCCTCCGAACATGGACAGGGCGTAGGAGCGCACGAAGCCGTTCTGCAGACGGCGGAGCCGGGCCGAGCCACCACCGATACCGGCCGCGATCCCACCCACCGCACCGTCGATCCCGCGGCTGTCTAAATAGACCAGGAAGCGGGTCAGGTATTGGCCCGGGCGCATCAGCAGGGCCTCGTTGAAGGCGTCGAAGTACAGGTTGCGACGGGCCGCGACCGTGAAGGGGGTGACCGCCGTCGGCGCGGTCACCGGGACCGGCTTGCGGCTGTAGCCGTTGACGGCGCCTAGCACCCCGAAGCCGACCACCAGCAGGGTGATCAAGGTCAGGACCGTCGGGGAGATCGTGTGGATCCCGGCCTCCACCGGCTCGCCCAGCGAGGGAGCCAGCCAGTTCTGCAGGCCACCGCCGAAGGTGAGCAGGAAACCGGAGCCGAGCGAACCGACCGCGAGCAGGATCATCGGCACGGTCATGCTCAGCGGTGACTCGTGCGGGTGCACGTCCTCGGTCCAGCGTTTCTCGCCGAAGAAGGTCATGACCATCAGGCGGGTCATGTAGAAGGCCGTGATGCCGGCGCCGAGCAGGGCGACGGTCCCGAGGGTCCAGCCGCGCACCCCGCCTTCGTCGTACGCCGCCTCGATGATCTTGTCCTTGGAGAAGAACCCGGAGAAGGGCGGGAGGCCGATGATCGCCAGGTAGCCGGTGAGGAAGCAGCCGAAGGTGATCGGCATGACCGTGCGCAGGCCACCGAAGCGGCGCATGTCGACCTGGTCGTCCATGCCGTGCATCACCGAGCCGGCCGACAAGAACATGCAGGCCTTGAAGAAGCCGTGCGTCAGCAGGTGCAGGATGGCGATCGCGTAGACACCGGGCCCCAGGCCGACCGCGAGGAACATGTAGCCGATCTGGCTCACCGTCGAGTAGGCCAGGACCTTCTTGATGTCGTCGTAGGCGCAGCCGATGAGGCAGCCGATCACCAGCGTGACAGCACCGATGATCGAGACCACCAGCCGCGCGGTGTCGCTCACGTCGAAGATCGGGTGCGCACGGGCGATCAGGTAGACGCCGGCGGTGACCATCGTCGCGGCGTGGATGAGGGCCGAGACAGGCGTCGGGCCCTCCATCGCGTCGGGCAGCCAGGTGTGCAGCGGGAACTGCCCCGACTTGCCGCAGGCACCGAGCAGCAGGAGCAGCCCGATCGCCGTCGCGGCGCCGGCGCTGAGCTGCGTCGCGTGGGAGAAAACGCCCTGGAAGCTGGTCGTGCCGAGGGTGGCGAACATCGCCATGATGGCCAGCGACAGCCCTGCGTCGCCGACCCGGTTGGCGATAAACGCCTTCTTGGCCGCGGTCGCCGCGCTCGGCCGGGTGAAGTAGAAGGCGATGAGCAGGTACGACGCCAGGCCGACCCCCTCCCAGCCGACGTACAGGGCCAGGAAGCTGTCCCCCAGGACGAGCAGGAGCATCGCCGCGACAAACAGGTTGAGGTAGCCGAAGAACTGCCGCTTGCGCGGGTCGTGGCCCAGATAACCGAGCGAGTAGACGTGGATGAGGAAACCCACGCCGGTGATGAGCAGCACGAAGGTCGCCGCCAGCGGGTCGTACAGCAGGCCCGCGTCGACGTGGAAGCCGTTGACCGGGATCCAGGAGAACAGGTGCCGGTCGACGCTCCGGTTGTCCAGGCCTTTGAGCGCGAAGAAGGAGACGACGCCGTAGAGGAACGCCGTCCCGGTGGTCGCGCAGGCCAGGTAAGGGCCCCATCGGTCGGCGCGCCGGCCCGACACGAGCAGGACGGCTGAGCCCACCAGCGGTACGACGATCAGCAGCCAGACCCCGGACAGGGTCCCCGTGGCGGGGACGTAGCGGATCGGCTCCTGAGCAGCGAGCAGCAGGCTCACCGCAGGACCGTCGGTCCGGCGGAGCGGGGCAGGGGCAGCACGGGTCGTCCTCGTCTCGTGCGAGGGCACCCCGGGTTCAGGCGGGGCGCCGCTTGCTTGGATGCGGTGCTTTGGCGGGTTGTGTGAGGGTCAGTACTTCAGCAGGTTGGCGTCGTCGACCGACGCGGAGCGGCGGGTCCGGAAGATGCTCATGATGATCGCAAGACCGACGACGACCTCGGCAGCCGCGACGACCATGACGAAGAACGCCATGACCTGCCCCTCGAGAGTGCCCTGCACCCGACTGAAGGTGACCAGGGTCAGGTTGACCGAGTTGAGCATCAGCTCGATGCACATGAAGACCATGATTGCGTTGCGCCGGACGAGTACGCCGACGGCGCCGATGGTGAACAACAGCGCCGCGAGCAGAAGATAGTGGTCCGGGTTCACGGGCGCACCGTCCCGCTCTCCTCGGCGACGCCCTGCAGGGTCGGCGACACGCTGCCAGGGGCCTGTCTGCCGTCGGGAAGCAGCGCAGCAGTGGCCGCGTTGTCATGGCCGGCGAAGATGCCCGGGCCGGGCAGCGGGTGGGGGTGCCGGCCCAGAAAGCGCTCCCGGGACCTGTCCTTCTGGGTCCGCACGACGCCGGTCTTCTCCTTGTGGGCGAGGACCATCGCACCGAGTGCCGCGGTGATGAGCAGCGCGCTGGTGACCTCGAAGGCGAAGACGTACTTGGTGAACAGCAGCCGTGCGATGCCCAGGACGTTGCCCTCCCGGTTGGCGTCGGCGAGGCCCTTGCCCGGGTCGTTGCTCGTGCCGCTCGCGACCGCACCCATGAGGAGTACGGCGAAGCCCAGGCCCACCGCTACAGCCGCCGTGCGCTGACCTCGGAGCGTCTCGACGAGCGAGTCGCTCGCGTCGACGCCGACCAGCATGAGCACGAACAGGAAGAGCATGAGGATCGCGCCGGTATAGACGATCACCTGCACGGCCGCGAGGAAAGGTGCGTCCTGCGCGGCGTAGAGGCCGGCGAGTGAGAGCATCACGCCGGCCAGGAACAGCGCCGCGTGCACCGCGTTGCGGGTCAGGACCATCCCCAGGGCGGCGGTGACGGCCAGCGGACCGAGCACCCAGAAGGTGATCTGCTCGCCGGTGGTGCTGACCGCGAGGGCGGTGCCGCTCATCGCGCCTCCTTCCCGGACTTGCCCGCACGCAGGTAGTAGTCGGCATCGGTCTCGCCGAGGCGCATCGGGTGGGGCGGTGCCTCCATGCCAGGGAGCAGCGGGGCGAGCAGCTGCTCCTTGGTGAAGATGAGCGCCTCTCGGCTGTCGTCGGCCAGCTCGTACTCATTGGTCATGGTGAGCGAGCGGGTCGGGCAGGCCTCGATGCACAGGCCACAGAAGATGCAGCGCAGGTAGTTGATCTGGTAGACGGCCGCGTAGCGCTCACCGGGTGAGAAGCGGTTCTCGTCGGTGTTGCTGGCGCCCTCGACGTAGATCGCGTCAGCGGGGCAGGCCCAGGCGCACAGCTCGCAGCCGATGCACTTCTCCAGGCCGTCCGGGTGGCGGTTCAGGACGTGCCGCCCGTGGTAGCGGGGCGCGGTCGGCCGGACCTCCTCCGGGTACTGCTCGGTGGTCACCTTCTTGAACATCGTCGTAAAGGTGACACCGAAGCCTTTGACGGGGTCGAACAGGCTGGCCACGATCACACCTCGCCGGTCTTGGGGTCGGGAGTGGCGCCGTCGGGCCCAGCCAGGGGCGCTGCGCCGGCCGGCGCGAGCGAGCGAGGAGTGGCCGGCACGACCAGGTCCAGCGGGGGTACCGGGAAGCCGCCCTCGGCCGGTGGCGTGAGGGTCGCCTCGACGGGGTCCTCGGCTGTCGGCTCGCGGGTCGGCAGCAGGGCAAGGAGGGCGACGACGACGAGTGCGACGGCGCCGATGATCGTGACGCGGGTGCGGGTGGAGTCGACCTCGGTGGTCAGGGTGCGGACGCTCGCGACCACCAGGATCCACAGCAGGCTGACCGGGATCAGGACCTTCCAGCCCAACTTCATGAACTGGTCGTAGCGCAGGCGCGGGAGCGTGCCGCGGAGCCAGACGAAGAAGAAGATGAAGCCGATGACCTTGAGCAGGAACCACACGATCGGGAACCAGCCGGTCGACAGGACCGCGACCCGGCTGAACGGGAAGGGAGCCTCCCAGCCGCCGAGGAACATCGTCACCGCCAGCGCCGAGACAGTGACCATGTTGATGTACTCCGCGAGAAAGAACATCGCGAACTTCAGCGAGGTGTACTCGGTGTGAAAACCACCGACCAGCTCGGACTCGGCCTCCGGGAGGTCGAAGGGCGCGCGGTTGGTCTCGCCAACCATGGAGACGACGTAGATGACGAAGGACACGGGCAGGGTGAACGCGAACCACGTCGGCCGCGGGAGCCCGAAGCCAAAGACCTCGATGGGTGCGCCGCCCCCCTGGGCGGCAACGATCTCGCTGGTCGACAGCGAGCCGGCGTAGAGAAAGACCGCCACGAAGGACAGGCCCATGGCGACCTCGTAGCTGATGACCTGTGCCGCGGAACGCAGGCTGCCGAGCAGCGGGTAGACCGAGCCGCTCGACCAGCCGGCCAGCACGATGCCGAACACGCCCATGCTCGAGCAGGCCAACACGAACAGCACCCCGACCGGGAGGTCGGTCAGCTGCAGGGCCGTGTCGTGGCCGGCGATCGAGACTTTGGGCCCGAAGGGGATCACCGAGAAGGCGAGGAAGGCGGGGATAGCGGCCAGGATGGGCGCGAGCACGTAGACCGGCTTGTCGGCCAGCGCCGGGATGATCTCCTCCTTCAGCGCCAGTTTGAGCCAGTCGGCCTGTGTCTGCTGGTAGCCGTTGGGGCCGACCCGGTTGGGGCCGGACCGCTGCTGCATGCGGGCGACGACCTTGCGCTCGAAAACGATCGCGAACAGCGTCAGCACGACGAGCAGGACGAAGACGAACACCGCCTTGCCGATGCTGATCCAGATCGGCTCGTTGCCGAAACTCGTCAAGGGCAACTGGTTGCCGTTCGCAGCGATGGGGTTCATGCCGCGCCTTCCACAGACAACCGGACGACCTCTCCCGGGCCGACGGCCAGGTCTCGGCGGACGGCCGCGTCGGGCGTGCGGGTGGGCACCCACACGACCCGGTCGGGAAGGTCGGCGACCACGAGCGGCAGGGTCAGGCTGCCGCGGTCGCTCGTCACGGTGACGGGCCGGCCCTCGCTTGCCCCGATCTCCGCGGCCGTCGCTGCCGACAGGTGCAGGCGTGGTGTGCGGGCGGTGCCGGCAAGAAATGGCTCGCCGTCCTGCAGGGAGCCGTCGTCGAGCAGCAGGTGCCAGGTCGCGAGGACGGCCTCGCCGCTCTGCGCCGCCGCCGGAGCGGTCGCGGGGTACGCCGGCGGTGCCGGCCTCGTGCCGGCGGCGCCGAGCCGGCTGATCTCGGTCCGCGCGGAGGCCACGTCCGACAGGCCGAGCGCGATGCCCATCTCCTCGGCGAGGGTGTGCAGCACGCGGTGGTCGGCGAGGGCCCCGCTGGTGCGCAGCACCGCATCGAAGGGCCGGGCCCGGCCCTCCCAGTCCAGGAAGGTGCCGCCCTTCTCGACGGCCGCTGCGACCGGGAGCACGACATCGGCCCGGTCGGTGACCGGCGAGCGGCGCAGCTCCAGGCTGACCAGGAAGCCGACCTTGTCGAGCGCGTCAAGCGCCAAATAGGGGTCGGGGCAGTCGCCCGGGTCGATGCCGCCGACAAGCAGCGCGGACAGCTCGCCGTCGCGGGCCGCGGTCAGGATCGCGTCGCGCTCGCGACCGGCCTCGACCCCGATCTCCGCCGCCCAGAGGGCGCCGACCTCGGTGCGGCCAACGGCATCGGTGACGGTGCGGCCACCGGGGAGCAGCGACGGCAGGGCGCCGGCCTCGACGGCGCCGCGCTCACCGGCGCGGCGCGGGATCCAGGCCAGCCGGGCGCCGGTGTCAGCAGCCAGCCGGGCCGCTGCGGACAGGGCGCCGGGGACGGCGGCGAGCCGCTCCCCCACCAGCACGACGGCGCCGGTCTCCCGCAGCGCAACGGATGCGGCCTCGGGCAGGGCCGACAGCATCGCTGCCTCACCGCCGGGCGCCGTCTGCAGCAGCCGGGCGCCGGTCTTGACGGAACCGGCTGACAGGAAGGGCGCCACCGCGAAGACCTTGGCGCCGCGGCGGTGGACGGCCTTGCGTAGCCGCAGAAAGACGATGGGCGACTCCTCCTCCGGCTCGAACCCGACGAGCAGGACGGTGGGCGCGGCCTCGAGGTCGGCGTAGGTCGTCTCGAGGTAGCGGCCCGCGACGTTGCTGGCGAGGAACTCCAGCTCCTCCTGTGAGCTGGGTCGCACCCGGAAGTCGATGTCGTGGGTGCCCAGCACGACCCGGGCGAACTTCGCCCACGCGTAGGCGTCCTCGACGGTCAGGCGGCCGCCGGGAAGCAGCCCGACGCCGTTGTCGGCCTTGGCCATGGCCAGGCCGCGGGCCGCCCGGTCCAGGGCCTCGGTCCAGGACGCCTCGCGCAGGCGGCCGCTGTCGTGGTCACGGACCAGCGGGGTGGTGATGCGGTCGGGCTGGGTGGCGTAGGTGAACGCCCACCGGCCCTTGTCGCAGTTCCACTCCTCGTTGACCTGGGGGTCGTCACCGGCGAGGCGTCGCAGGACCTTGCCCCGGCGGTGGTCGGTGCGCAGTGCGCAGCCGGCCGCGCAGTGCTCGCACACCATCGGGCTGGAGACGAGGTCGAACGGCCGGGCCTGGAACCGGTAGGCCGCTCCGGTAAGCGCGCCGACCGGGCAGATCTGCACCGTGTTGCCGGAGAAGTAGCTCTCGAACGGCTGGTCGGCGTAGTTGGCGACCTGCTGGAGGGCCCCGCGCTCGAACATCTCGATGAACGGGTCGCCGGCGACCTGCTGGCTGAAGCGCGTGCA
>JANLPD010000341.1:0-10273 GCA_031367045.1 Frankiales bacterium
CAGGCTCCGTGGGCCTCGACGGTGACGATGCGGTTGGCCGTGCGAGATAACAGCTCCCGATCGTGGCTGACGAACAGCACCGTCTTGGCCGACTCGGCCAGCGCCGCCTCGAGCCAGCGCTTACCCGGGACGTCGAGGTAGTTGTCCGGCTCGTCGAGCAGCAGCACCTGGTCCGGGCCGCGCAGCAGGGCCTCCAGCGCCAGCCGTTTCTGCTCGCCACCGGACAAGGTGGTCAAGGCGCGGTACTGGCACCGCTGGTAGGGGATCCCGAGGGCGGCCGTCGTGCAGACGTCCCACAGCACCTCGGCGTCGTAGCCACCGGCGTCGCCCCAGTCCGAGAGCACGTGCGCGTAGTGCATCTGCGTCTTCTCGTCGTCGGCCTCCATCATGGCCAGCTCGGCCTTCTCGAGCGCCTCGCCCGTCTTGCGCACGGCAGGCGGGGCGAGCGACAGCAGCAGGTGGCGCACCTCGGTCTCGTCGCGGATCGAGCCGATGAACTGACGCATGACGCCGAGCCCACCGGCCTTCGCGACGGTGCCGGCAGCGGCGTCGACGTCCCCCGCGATGATCCTGAGCAAGGTCGTCTTGCCCGTGCCGTTGGCGCCCACCAGCGCGGTTTTCGCGCCCTCCCCGACCCGGAAGCTGACGTCGGCGAACAGCACCCGGCCGTCGGGCAGCACCTGGCTGACCTTCTGCACGTCGACGTAGCCCATGCGACCAGTGTCGCGGTGCTCAGCGGGGGAGGCGAGCCGTTTGCCGTCAGCCCCGCAGGTTGCGCGTCACCGACTGGCGGGCCAGCAGCTCGTCGTCCGGCGGGTAGCCGACCTCCTCGAGCACCAGACCGTGCGCAGGGGCCACCGCGACCCCGCTTGCGCGCCCCGGCAGTGACAGCAGCGATCCGGGCCAGGTCGCCTCCTGGCGGCCCTCCCCGACCGCCAGGAACGCCCCCACGAGCGAGCGCACCATCGAGTGGCAGAACGCGTCGGCCCGCACCGTCATCACGAGCAGCCCGGCCGGTTCCCGCACCCACTCCAGCGCGAGCAGCGCCCGGATCGTCGTGGCGCCCTCGCGCCGTTTGCAGAAGGCCGCGAAGTCGTGCTCCCCGAGCAGCGCCGGGCAGGCCGCGGCCATCGCCGCCTCGTCCAGCCGCCGGGGCCATGCGAGAACGTCTCGGCGGCGCAGCGGGTCGAGCAGTCGCGGGTCGTCGCAGACCCGGTAGCGGTAGGTGCGCGATGCCGCCGAGAAGCGGGCGTCAAAGCCGGCCGGAGCGTCCGACGTACGCCGGACCCGCACGTCGGGCGGGAGCAGGCCGTTGAGCCGGCGCAGCAGCAGGGGGTCGTGCGCCAGCGCGGGTCGCAGGTCGACGTGGGCCACCTGCCCCCTGGCATGCACGCCCGCGTCGGTGCGGCCGGCGACCGTCAGCTTCGGCGGCTCCTCCTCGCGCGTGAGCACGCCGAGTGCACTGGCCAGCACCCCGTGGACGGTCCGGCGGTCCACCTGATCGGCCCACCCCGAGAACGCCGTGCCGTCGTATGCCAGGTCGATCCGGACCCGCACGAGGGCGACCGACGCACCGAGCCCGCCCTCCACGGTGGGGAGGGCGGGCTCGTTGGACGGGCTGGTTACTTCTCGCCCTCGGGCGCGGTGTCCTGCACGGTGTCCTCCGCAGCGGCCGCATTGTCGGCAGCCTCGTCCACCGCCACCTCGGCGGGCTCCTCTGCAGCGGCCTCAGCATCGGCCTCAGCAGCGGCCTCAGCAGCGACCGCAGCGGCGGTCGGGGACTCGCCCTTCAGTGCCTCCGCGGCCTCCTTGGTGGCACCGGTCGGCGCCTTCTTCGGGGCGCTCCTGGTGCCACGGGCGCGCTCGGCCTCGCCGACCGCCTGCTGGGCGACCGTCAGGGCCTCGACGAGCTCGATGATCGCCATGGGGGCGTTGTCACCCTTGCGTGGGCCGAGCTTGACGATTCGGGTGTAGCCGCCCGGGCGGTTCTCGTAGCGCGGGCCGATCTCCTCGAACAGCGTGTGGACGACGCTCTTGTCGTTCAGTCGCTTGAGCACCTGGCGGCGGGCGTGCAGGTCGCCGCGCTTGCCGAAGGTGATCAGGTGCTCGGCGTAGGGACGCAGTCGCTTGGCCTTGGCCTCGGTCGTGGTGATGCGGCCGTGCTCGAACAGGGCGGTGGCCAGGTTGGCAAGCATGTGGCGCTCGTGCGCCGGGCTGCCGCCCATGCGCGTTCCCTTGGCGGGGGTGGGCACAGTTCTCTCCTACCAGGTGCGGGACCCGGGGTCCGGGTCCGTGGGGGCGCAGCGACGGTCGTCGGGGCCCTGCCTGCTGCCGTCCGGCGGGGGCCGAAGCCCCCGCCGTCCGGGTCTGCCTAGCGTGCTGGTGCTTGTGCTGATCAGCGCTGGCTAGAGCTGCTCGGTCTCCGCGAACCCCGCGTCACCTTCGTCGTCGTCGGTGAACTGCGGCGCGCCGTACTCATCGGTGCCGTAGGTGCTGGCGATCTGGCTCGGGTCGAATCCGGGCGGGCTGTCCTTCAGACCCAGGCCCATCGAGTGCAGCTTGACCTTGACCTCGTCGATCGACTTCGAGCCGAAGTTGCGGATGTCGAGCAGGTCCGCCTCCGAGCGCGAGACGAGCTCGCCGACGGTGTGGATGCCCTCGCGCTTGAGGCAGTTGTAGGAGCGGACGGTGAGGTCCATCTCCTCGATCGGCAGCGCCAGGTCCGCCGCGAGTGCGGCGTCCGTCGGCGACGGGCCGATGTCGATGCCCTCGGCCTCGGCGTTGAGCTCCTGGGCGAGGCCGAACAGGCCGACCAGGGTCTTGCCGGCCGACGCCATGGCGTCGCGCGGCGTCATGCCCGGCTTGGTCTCGACGTCGAGCACGAGCTTGTCGAAGTCAGTGCGCTGCTCGACGCGGGTGGCCTCGACCTTGTAGGTCACCTTCAGGACGGGCGAGTAGATCGAGTCGACCGGGATGCGGCCGATCTCCTGCCCAGCCTGCTTGTTCTGCACGGCCGAGACGTACCCGCGGCCACGCTCGACGGTGAGCTCGATCTCGAGCCGGCCCTTGCCGTTCAGGGTGGCGATGTGCAGGTCCGGGCTGTGGATCTCGACGCCGGCGGGCGGCGCGATGTCAGCAGCGGTGACCGGGCCAGGGCCCTGCTTGCGCAGGTACATGACGACCGGCTCGTCGCTCTCGGAGGACACGACCAGCTCCTTGAGGTTCAGGATGAGGTCGGTGACGTCCTCCTTCACGCCCGGAACGGTGGTGAACTCGTGCAGGACGCCGTCGACGCGGATGCTCGTGACGGCGGCGCCAGGGATGGAGGAGAGGAGCGTGCGGCGGAGCGAGTTGCCGAGGGTGTAACCAAAACCCGGCTCGAGCGGCTCGAGGACGAACCTCGAGTGGTGCTCGCTGACCTGCTCCTCGGAGAGGGTCGGGCGCTGTGCGATGAGCACGTGTTGTCCTTCCGGGGACTGCCTGCGACGACCGATATGTGACGCCGCGACTGCGCGTACGGGTGACGGGACCGCACGCGTCGTGCGCCCGGTCGGGACATCCGTCTGTCCCGGCCGGGGTCTGGCTGTGCTGACCACGCGCGGTCAGCAGCCGTGCTCCTACTTGCTGTAGAGCTCCACGATCAGCTGCTCCTGAACGGGCGTGTCGATAACCTGCCGGGCCGGCAGGTTGTGCACGAGGACGCGAAGCTGGGAGGAGATGACCTCCATCCAAGCGGGCGTCGGGCGGTCGCCGGCCGTCTCGCGAGCGATGACGTAGGGCGTCAGCTCGCGGCTCTTCGGCCGGATCTCCACGATGTCGTTGGCACTGACGCGGTACGACGGGATGTCGACCTTCTTGCCGTTGACCAGCACGTGGCCGTGGCGGACCGCCTGGCGGGCGTGGTCCCGCGACGTGGCGAAGCCGGCGCGGTAGACGACGTTGTCCAACCGGCTCTCCAGGATGACGAGCAGGTTCTCACCGGTCTTGCCGGTCTTCTTGTTCGCCTCCTCGTAGTAGCCGCGGAACTGCTTGGCGAGGATCCCGTAGATGCGGGCGCACTTCTGCTTCTCGCGCATCTGGAGCAGGTACTCCGAGTCCTTGGTACGGCCGCGACCGTGCTCGCCCGGGGGATAGGGGCGGATCTCGATCGGACATTTCGGCGACTCGCACTTGCTGCCCTTGAGAAACAGCTTCATCTTCTCGCGACGGCAGCGGCGGCAGTCAGCACCCGTGTAGCGGGCCATATCTCAGTAGCTCCAGTTTTCGGTACGGCGGCGCTGCCACCTGGTGGCGGGGATCAGGGTGGTGCTTGCTCGGCTGGCCACTAGACCCTCCGTCGCTTCGGCGGACGGCAGCCGTTGTGCGGCACGGGGGTGACGTCGCTGATCTGGCCAACCTCGAGGCCGGCGGCCTGCAGCGAGCGGATCGCCGTCTCCCGGCCCGAGCCAGGACCTCGCACGAAGACGTCGACCTTCTTCATGCCGTGCTCCTGCGCCTTGCGGGCGGCGTTCTCGGCAGCCATCTGGGCGGCGAACGGCGTGGACTTGCGGGAGCCCTTGAAGCCGACGTGACCGGCGGACGCCCAGCTGATCACATTGCCCTGGGGGTCGGTGATCGAGACGATCGTGTTGTTGAACGTCGACTTGATGTGAGCGTGGCCGTGCGCCACGTTCTTCTTCTCCTTGCGCCGGACCTTCTTGACACCGGCGGTGCCGGTTCGGGTCTTGGGAGGCATCTACTTCTCCATGCTGAGGTGGTCGGTGGCTGTCGGCTGCGCGTCCACGGGGAGGACAGCCACTACTTCTTCGGCTTCTTCTTGCCGGCGACGGTCTTCTTCGGGCCCTTGCGGGTCCGGGCATTGGTGTGCGTGCGCTGGCCGTGGACCGGCAGGCCGCGACGGTGCCGGATGCCCTGGTAACAGCCAATCTCGATCTTCCGACGGATGTCCTGCGCGACCTCGCGCCGCAGGTCGCCCTCGACCTTGTAGTTGACGTCGATCCAGTCGCGAAGCTTGACGAGGTCGTCCTCGACAAGGTCCTTGACGCGGGTGTCGCCGCTGACGCCGGTCTCCGCGAGCGTCTGCTGCGCGCGGGTCCGGCCGATGCCGTAGATGTAGGTCAGCGCGATCTCGAGCCGCTTCTCGCGGGGGAGGTCGACGCCGGCAAGGCGTGCCACGTGGGCTGTCTCACTTTCTGGGACTCAGGTCCCGTCCGGAGGTCCTACACGTCACGGCCCCCTCCTGCCCGGGAGGGGCCCCGGCCTCCGACCGGGGGTCTGCCCGACATGCCGGGCAGTTCGTGCGCGCTGTTTGGGGGGTGCTGGTGCCGTGCTGCTAGCCCTGGCGCTGCTTGTGGCGGGCGCTCGTGCTGCAGATGACCATGACGCGGCCGTTGCGACGGATGACCTTGCACTTGTCGCAGATGGGCTTAACGCTCGGCTTGACCTTCACAGCTCTCGTTCCTGACTCGTGCTCGCCCTGAGGTGCCGGTGAGCGTGCGGGTTACTTGTAGCGGTAGACGATCCGACCGCGCGTGAGGTCGTAGGGCGAGAGCTCCACGACCACACGGTCCTCCGGGAGGATGCGGATGTAGTGCTGGCGCATCTTGCCGCTGATGTGGGCCAGCACCTTGTGGCCGTTCTGCAGCTCCACTCGGAACATCGCGTTGGGGAGTGGCTCTACCACCCGGCCCTCGATCTCGATGGCCCCGTCTTTCTTCGGCATGTCCTCCGCGATCCGTGTCGTCTGTCTGCGTGTCGTGCTTAGGTGAGCTCTGCTGCTCGGGCACGGCGGTTGGCGTTGGCCAGACCGCATGCCAAGGAGATGAGCCGCAGCCCGAAAGGAGAGTCTACGTCTTCTTCGGGCCGGGGTCCAACCAGGGCCGATGGGTCAGCCGGTGGCCGGCGCGGGAACCCCGAGGCGGCCGGCCCCGCCGTCCAGCGCCGTGAGCACCCAGGGCCCGTCCCTGGTGACCGCCACGGTGTGCTCCCAGTGGGCGCCGGCGGAGCCGTCGATGGTCACCACGGTCCAGTCGTCGTCGAGCTCGCGCACCTCAGGCGAGCCCAGCACCACCATCGGCTCGATGGCCAGCACGATGCCCGGCACCAGCTCGAGCCCGCGGCCGGCGCCCCGCGGCGCCAGGTTGGGCACATTCGGGGGCTCGTGCATGGCGCGGCCGATGCCGTGGCCGCTGTAGTCCTCGAGCAGGCCGTACCCGTGGGGGCGCACGACTGCTTCGACGGCTGCCCCCACATCGGACAGCCGTCCGCCTGACCGCACGGCCGCCAGGCCGGCCCACATCGCCTGCTCGGTCACGGCCGACAGGGCGAGCAGCTCCGGTCCGCACTGCCCGACCGGTACGGACACCGCCGCGTCGCCGTGCCAGCCCGCCAGGACCGCTCCGCAGTCGATGCTGACGAGCTCACCCTCGAGCAGCACGCGGTCGGCGGAGGGGATGCCGTGCACGACCTCCGCCCCGACCGAAGCGCAGATCGCGGCGGGGAAGCCGTGGTAGCCGAGGAAGGACGGGATCGCGCCGTCCCCGCGGATCGACTCCTCGGCGATCAGGTCGAGGTCGCCGGTCGTCACGCCTGGGGCGACGGCCGCCTGGACCCTGGCCAGCGCTCGCGCCACCACCAGGCCGGCGGCTCGCATGAGGGCCACCTGCTCTGGCGTCTTCACGGTCACCCCGCGGGGCCGGCGGGCCCGCGCGCCCACGTCAGTCCGCTTCGCGCAGCTGCCGCAGCGCGTCGATCGCGCGCTCGGTGACGTCGTCGACCGGACCGGTGGCGTCGATGCCGATGAGGATCCCGCGACGGGCGTAGTACTCCACGAGCGGGGAGGTCTGGAGGTCGTACACCGCGAGTCGGTTCTGGACCGTCTCGGGCTTGTCGTCCTCCCGCTGGTAGAGCGCGCCACCGTCGAGGTCGCAGACGCCCTCCGTCGCCGGTGGGTCGAAGTCGACGTGCCAGATGTGGTTGCAGCTGTGACATGTGCGGCGGCCGGACAGCCGGCGCACCACTTCGTCGCTGTCGACGACCAGCTCGAGCACCACGTCGAGCTTGGTGCCCTGCTCGCGCAGCATGTCTTCGAGCATCTCGGCTTGCGGCACGGTGCGCGGGAAGCCGTCCAGCAGGAAGCCCGGCTGGGCGTCGTCCTCGGTGAGCCGCGCCCGCACCATCTCGATGGTGACGTCGTCGGGCACCAGGTCGCCGCGGTCCATGAACTGCTTGGCCCGGGAACCGAGCCCCGTGCCCGTGCTGACATTGGCCCGGAAGATGTCGCCCGTCGAGATGTTCGGCACGCGGGCGTCCTGCGCGATGAACTGGGCCTGCGTCCCCTTGCCCGCTCCGGGTGGCCCGACCAGGACGAGTCGCACTAGCGCAGGAAGCCTTCATAGTTGCGCAGCATGAGCTGGCTCTCGATCTGCTTCACGGTCTCGAGGCCGACCCCGACGATGATGAGCACCGCCGTGCCACCGAACGGCAATCTGTTGCTGCCACCGGTGAAGGAGAACAGCAGGTACGGCAGCACAGCGACGGCGCCGAGGTAGACGGCACCGAACGCGGTGATCCGCGACAAGATGTAGTCCAGGTACTCGGCGGTGGCCCGGCCCGGCCGGATGCCCGGCACGAACCCGCCGTACTTCTTCATGTTGTCGCTGACCTCGACCGGGTTGAAGGTGATCGCGACGTAGAAGTAGGTGAAGAAGACGATCAGGCCGAAGTACAGGATCAGGTAGAGCGGATGGTCGCCCGAGGACAGGTAGCGCGTCGTGAAGGTGCTGAAGGCCTGGTTGCTGGACCAGACGTTGGCCAGCAGCTGGGGCAGGTAGAGCAGTGACGACGCGAAGATCACCGGGATGACGCCGGCCTGGTTGACCTTCAGTGGGATGTACGTCGAGGTCCCGCCGTACGCCCTCCGTCCGATCATCCGCTTGGCGTACTGCACCGGCACCCGGCGCTGGGCCTGCTCGACGAAGACCACCAAGGTGATCACCACCATGGCCAGCAGCGCGATAGCGGCCAGGACGAACGTTCCGTTGGGCTGACGGAACACGCGCAGCGCCTGCGCGGGCATCGAGGAGATGATCGAGGTGAAGATCAGCACGGACATCCCGTTGCCGATGCCGCGGTCGGTCACCAGCTCGCCGAGCCACATGATCACCGAGGTGCCGGCGGTGAGCGTGACGACCAGCACCAGGATCCGGAAGGTCGACTGGTCCGGGATGATGTTTTCCTGGCAGCTCGGGAAGAGCCGGTTGGACTTGGCCAGCGCGACGATGCCGGTCGACTGGAGCACCGCGAGGGCAACGGTGAGGTATCGGGTGTACTGCGTCAGCTTGGCCTGGCCGGACTGTCCCTCCTGCTTGAGGGTCTCCAGCCGGGGGATCACCACGATCAGCAGCTGCACGATGATCGAGCTGGTGATGTACGGCATGATCCCGAGCGCGAACACGCTCAGCTGGAGCAGTGCGCCGCCGCTGAACAGGTTGATCAGCCCGTAGAGGGTGCTGTCCCTGGTCTGGTCGATGCAGCGCTGGATCGCGACGTAGGAGACGCCTGGCCCGGGCACCAGCGAGCCGAGGCGGTAGATCCCGATCATGGCCAGCGTGAACAGCAGCTTCCGACGCAGGTCGGGGGTCTTGAAAGCCCGGCCGAAGGCGGTGAGCACGGCTCCTCCTGGCGTCCCGACCCGGAAACCCGGGGCGGGGTCGAGCTGCCGCCCAACATCGGTGACGTCGGGTCGGGCAGCGAGGTCGAGGTGGTCGAGCAGGACAGGCGGTGACGGCGGTTGCGCTTCGGCGGTCTGGCCAGCTCGTGCAGCCGGTGCGTGGACTCTAACAGCCGGTCCAGGCGGCACGGACCGGGCCGCCGTCCCACGAACAGACGGCGGCCCGGTCCGGCTGCGGGCAGCTACAGCTCGGTGGCGCTCCCACCGGCGGCGCTGATCTTGTCCTTCGCGCTGCTCGAGAACGCGTGCGCGCTCACCTGCAGGGCGACCGAAAGGTCGCCGCCGCCGAGGACCTTCACCAGGCGGCCGCCGCGCACGGCGCCGTTGGCGACGAGCTCGTCGACACCGATGGCGCCCCCCTGCGGGAACAGCTCGGCGATGCGGTCGAGGTTGACGACCTGGTACTCGGTACGGAACCGGTTCTTGAAGCCCTTGAGCTTGGGCAGCCGCATGTGCAGCGGCATCTGCCCGCCCTCGAAGGCAGCCGGGACCTGGTAGCGGGCCTTGGTGCCCTTGGTGCCACGCCCAGCGGTCTTGCCCTTGCTGGCCTCGCCGCGGCCCACACGGGTCTTGGCGGTCTTCGCACCGGGCGCCGGGCGCAGGTGGTGGATCTTCAGGGCGCTGCCTGTCGATGGTGTGTTGGCACCCATGGCTTACTCGACCTCCTCGACGGTCACCAGATGCGTGACCGTGTTGACCATCCCGCGGATCTCGGGCCGGTCCTCCTTGACGACGGTGTCGTGCAGACGCTTCAGGCCGAGCGAGCGCAAGGTGTCGCGCTGGTTCTGCTTGCCGCCGATGCCCGACTTGATCTGGGTGACCTTCAAGCGCGCCATCAGGCCTGCCCTGCTGCCGCACGGGCCCGCAGCATCGCAGCGGGAGCAACGTCCTCGATCGGCAGGCCCCGCTTGGCGGCGATCTCCTCGGGGCGGACCAAGCCCTGCAGCGCGGCGACGGTCGCATGCACGATGTTGATCGGGTTTGAGGACCCGAGCGACTTGGACAGCACGTCGTGGATACCCGCACACTCCAGCACGGCCCGCACCGGGCCACCGGCGATCACACCGGTACCGGGGCTGGCCGGCTTGAGGAGCACGACGCCAGCCGCCTTCTCGCCCTGGATCGGGTGCGGGATGGTGGCGCCGATGCGCGGGACCCGGAAGAAGTGCTTCTTGGCCTCCTCGACACCCTTGGCGATGGCCGCCGGCACCTCCTTGGCCTTGCCGTATCCGACGCCGACCTGGCCGTCGCCGTCGCCCACGACCACGAGGGCCGTGAAGCTGAAGCGACGCCCACCCTTCACGACCTTGGCGACGCGGTTGATCGCGACGACCCGCTCGATGTGGTTGCTCTTCTCCGGAGCTGCACCACCACGGCCACCGCGGCTGTCGCGGCGGTCGCCGCCAGCCGCACCGGTGCCGCCGGCGGCCCACGTGGCGCCCCAAAGCATGGGTAACGCCAAAAATGGGAACGAAAAAACAAAGATCATGGGTTGTAGGAGGTGATAAAAAAACACACACCTACGGGAGCGCAGCGTCGGGC
>JANLPD010000345.1:0-6283 GCA_031367045.1 Frankiales bacterium
GCGTGCGGCTCGTCCGGCATCGGGAAGGCCGAGCCGATGGCCATCTTGATCTCCTCGGCGGTGCGCTCCCCGAGCATCAGGGAGTACTCCTTCTTCACATAGGAGATGATCGCGCTGTCGAGCTCGTCGCCACCGGTCCGGATCGACTGCGAGGTGACGATGCCGCCGAGGGAGATGACGGCCACCTCGGTCGTGCCACCGCCGATATCGACGATCATGTTGCCGGTCGGCTCGTGCACGGGGAGCCCGGCCCCGATGGCGGCGGCCATGGGCTCTTCGATGATGAAGACCTTGCGCGCGCCGGCCTGATAGCCGGCGTCCTTCACTGCCCGCTGCTCAACGCCCGTGATGCCGGAGGGCACGCAGATGACGATGCGCGGCTTGGCGAAGTGGCGCCTCTTGTGCACCTTCTGGATGAAGTAGCGCAGCATCCGCTCGGTCGTGTCGAAGTCGGCGATCACGCCGTCCTTCAGCGGCCGGATCGCCACGATGTTGCCGGGCGTGCGCCCGATCATCCGCTTGGCCTCGGTCCCGACTGCAAGGATGCCCGTCGTATTGGTGTTGATCGCCACGACCGACGGTTCGTTCAGGACGACGCCGCGACCGCGGACGTAGACGAGCGTGTTGGCGGTACCGAGGTCGACGGCCATGTCACGGCCGAGGAACGACATAGAATTGGAGCGACGGGCCATGGGGCGGGATGCGCCTTCCGGAGGAGCGTGGAGTCGCGCGCGGGATGCGGCGGCGCGAACGGCGGAGCCCTCATCGTAGCGGGATTGTGCTAATCCTCCGAACGCCCCATCGACCTCCAGTCGAGGTTCAGGGACCTTGAGCAGTGACCAGTACGTCGCGGGAAGTCACAGTCCCGGGAAGAACAGCGCTACCTCGCGGGTCGAGGACTCCACAGAGTCCGAGCCATGGACGAGGTTCTGTCCGATCTCGAGGGCATAGTCACCACGCAGTGAACCCGGGGTGGCCTCGACCGGGTTGGTGACCCCCATCATCCGCCGGACGCCGGCGACGGCATGCGGACCCTGGACGGCGAGCGCCACGAGCGGCCCACCGGTGATGAAGTCGACGAGCTCACCGAAGAACGGACGGGCCGCATGCTCGGCGTAGTGCGCCTCGGCAGTGGCCCGGTCCAGTGTGCGCAGCTCGACGGCGAGCAGCGTCAGCCCCTTGCGCTCGAGACGGCTGATGATTTCGCCGACGAGGCCGCGACGGACGCCGTCGGGCTTGACGAGGACGAGGGTGCGTTGGGCTGACAAGGTGGCTCCTTGGACGGGGGTGCTAGGCGCAGGCAACCTACCGGTCGGCCATGGTGTCCTGTCCTGCGTGGACGGGAAGCGGCTGCAGGAGACGGACCCGGACGTGGCGTTCCCGCGCCTCGTGCGCGTCCACACGCCAGCGCTATGGACCACCGCACTGCGCCTGACCGGCAGCAGCAGCGACGCCGAGGACCTCGTCCAGGAGGTGTTCGCGCAGGCCTGGCGGGCGATGCGGGGGTGGGACGACGCCCAGTGGGCGGCCGTCCAGCCGCGGGCGTTCCTGGTCACCATCGCGCTGAACACCTGGCGCAACGGCCTGCGCACGGCTTCCAGACGTCCGCGGATTCAAGGCCAGCCCCACCACAACGACCCGGCGGAGCCCACGCGCGGACCGGAGGACCTGGTGGCGGACGACGACGCGCTCGCCCGGCTGGTCGCCGCGCTGCCCCAGGCCTACCGCCCCTCGATCGTGCTGCGCTGCGTCGTGGGCCTGCCCTACGCCGAGGTCGCGACCGTCCTCGGCGCCCCCGTCGGCACCGTGAAGTCCCAGGTCTCCCGCGGCCTGTCCCTGCTCCGAAAGCAGCTCTCATGAAGCTCTCCGCGCTGCGCGCCCCCGTCCCTGCTGGACTGGCCGACCGGATCCTCGCGTCGACCGGTCCGGTGGACGACTACGCGGCTGTCGCCGGACCGGTTGGCCCGCTGCTGGTCGCGTGGAGCCGGCTCGGCATCTCCCTGGTGCTCCCCGGTCAGGACGAGGTCGCTCTGGCCGACACGGTTCGAGAACGCCTCGACCGGCGCGTACGCCGGACCAGCGTCGCCCCGCCCGGCCTCCTGACGGCACTGCGGTCGGGACGCACGGCCCGGCTTGAGGTAGACCTGCGCGGCCGGTCGGACTTCGAGCGCGCCGTTTTGACCGCAGCCCGCCGCATCCCGGCCGGCGAGGTGCGGTCCTACAGCTGGGTCGCTGCCGCCATCGGCCGGCCAGGGGCGGTCCGCGCCGTCGGCACGGCTCTGGGACGCAACCCGGTCCCGGTGGTCGTGCCCTGTCATCGGGTGGTCCGCAGTGACGGCTCGGCTGGCGACTACGTGTTCGGGGCGCCGATGAAGCGCGACCTGCTCCGGACCGAGGGCCTGGACCTGGAGCGGGTCGAGGCGCTTGGCAGCCGCGGGGTGCAGTTCCTGGGCAGCGACACGACCCGGGTCTTCTGCGTCCCGTCCTGCCGCGAGGCCCGCCGCATCACCGAGGTCCACCGGATCGTGTTCAGGTCTTCCTCGTCCGCAGTCGCAGCTGGCTTCCGCCCCTGCCGGCACTGCACCCCCACGCCCTGACGACGGGTCATCCCGTGCGCAGAGCCACCTTGCGCGCGGTAGTGGCAAGCACCTTGTCGTGGCGGGCGGGCCACGCGATGAGCCAGGCCTGCAGCGCCTCAGCCGGCATGGGCCGACTCAGCAGGTAGCCCTGTGCGATGTCGCAGCCCAAGGCTTTCAAGAGGGCGTAGGACGACGCGTCCTCCACCCCCTCCGCCACGACCCGCAGGCCCAGGTCGTGGGCGAGGTGGACGGTGGAGCGCACGATTGCGGCGTCGTCGCCGTCCCTGGTCATGCTCATCACGAAGGACCGGTCGATCTTCACCTCGTCGACGGGCAGCCGCTTGAGGTAGGCGAGCGAGGAGTAGCCGGTGCCGAAGTCGTCGATCGACAACCTGACCCCCAGGGACGCCAGCCGCTCGAGCACCTCGACGCTCACCGCCGGGTCGCTCATGATCGTGCCTTCGGTCAGCTCGATGACGAGCCGGTCCGCACAGACGCCGTGCTTGGCAAGCAGCGCCGGGACGTCCTTGACGAGGGAGCCGTCGGTCAGCCCGCGCGGGCTGACGTTGACCGCGACGGTCAGGTCCAGGCCCTGACGCTGCCACCCGGCAGCCAGCTCGAGCGAGCGGTCCAGGACGTGCCGGGTGAGGGCCGCGACCAGGCCGCTCTGCTCGGCGAGCGGGACGAACTCATCGGGCGGAACGAACCCATACTCCTCGGACCGCCAGCGCACCAGGGCCTCGACCCCGATCGGCCGGCCGGAGGCCAGGTCCACCTTGGGCTGGTAGGCCACCCCGAGCTCGCCGGCCTCGACCGCTTTGCGCAGCGCACCCGCGAGGGCCAGCCGCCGGCGGCCGACCTCCTCGGCGCCGCCCTCGTACACCGTGGCGCCGACCCCGCGGCGCTTGGCGTCGTACATCGCGATCTCTGCGTACTGCAGGAGGCGGCCTGCGCTGTCAGCGTGCTCGCGAGCGGCAGCGCCGATGCTCGCCCGGACGTGGAGCACGGTCGGGCCCAGCGGAAACGGCTCGTCAAAGAGCGACAGGACGCTCTCGGCCTCCCAGATCAGGCCTTCCAGACCTACGTCCGGCAGCACGATCGCGAACTCGTCACCGCCGAGGCGGGCCAGCCAGGTGTCCTGCCCGGTGTAGCGGGCAACGGGCCGGTCACGAAGGCGGCTGGCTACTTCGCGCAGCAGCAGGTCCCCGACGTCGTGGCCGAGCGTGTCGTTGACGTCCTGGAAGCGGTCGAGGTCGAGCAGCAGGACGCCGGCGTCGCCACGGTCCAGCGCCGACTGCAGGTTGCTCGTCAGCAGCGCCCGGTTGGGGAGGCCGGTGAGCGCGTCGTGCAGCGCCTGGTGCTCGCGGGCCGACGCCTCGTGGCGGACGGTGTCGAACAGCCGGCTCTTGTCCAGGGCAACCGTCGCTGCGGTTGCGAGCGATTCGGCGAGATGGGCGTCGTGGGCCGAGAAGGTCGAGGCCAGGTCGCTCCGCTCGCCGACGACAAGGACCCCGACGACCTCGCGGCCATGGCGGAGCGGAACGGCGACAGCATCGGGGACCCCCAGCGCGGCCAACATGGCCAGCTGTTCGGGCTCAGCAGTGTTGCGAAGGACGACTCGGGTCCCGGCCGCCGCAAGCCGCAGGGCCGGGTGGTCGGGTGGCGGTGGCCCCGCTAGCACCTCGGTGCCGCCTGTCGCGGTCCAGCGCACCCAGCGGGCCGGTCGCTCCGGCCCCGGCAGCAGCAACAGCTCGGCGACCTCGGCCCGCAGGACCTCGGTCGCCTGCTCGAGGATGACGGCAAGGACGTCGGCGGTCTCTACCTGCTCGGCGAGCGCGTCGGTGAAGCCGGCGACCAGACCCAGCTGCGCGTAGCGGTCGGCCAGTTGCACATGCCGGCGGTGGGTGATGAGCAGCCCGGTGCCGAGGCCGGCGAGCAGGACCAGCCCAGCGGACTCGTCCAGCAGCTGCAGCACCAAGCCCGCGACCCCCGCCTCGGCAAGCACCGGGAGCAACCAGAACAGCACCGCCTCGGCGTTGAGGATGTCACGCAGCGAACGGCCCTCGTGGGCGGCGGAAAAGACGCCGATCAGGAAATGCCCGGCCAACGCCCCGAAGACCAGTGAACCGGCTAGGGCTGGCAGGGAGGCAGGAGCGTTGATCGGGCTCCCAGCCAGGGCAACGTGCAGCACCATGGCGGTCAGCAGGACCTCCAGGCTGAAGATGGTCGTGTTGGCGAAGAGCTTCAGCGCCGAAAAGTGGCGCCAGAGCATGAAGGAGAGCCCGACAACCAGGCGCGCCAACAGCGTTCCCGGGACCCCGACCAACGCAAGGCCGATGAGAAGAGGGACCTCGTTCAGGTTGAACACGTACGTCGTCCGCCGCCGGTTGAACCGCAGGTCGCAGCTCTCGGTCACGGCGTAGACGGCGACCAGCCAGAGCCAGGACACGCTCCGGTCGGGAAGGACCGGTCCGCGGGGCACGAGGAGCAGCAGGAGCGCGCCGAGCAGGACCGCGCCGCCGGTAACCAGGACCACCCGAGCGGTCGCGCTGCGCCTCAGCAACCGTCCCGGCTGGGCATGGAGTTCCCCCATGTCTGCTCAGATCGGCAGGTCGAACGCTGTTCTGTACCCTCGCCCTCCGTCAAGACGCCGCTGCTAGCGGCCCAGGAGCGTACGGGCCTCACCAGCTGTGACCACTGAGCCCGTAACGATCACGCCCGAGCCGCCCAGCTCGCCATCCTCCTCGGCCCGCCGGACCGCCGTGTCGAGCGCGTCGTCGAGCCGGTCCTCGGCATCCACGCGGGCCTCGCCGAACACGTCCACTGCCAGCTCGCGCAGCTCATCGACGGGTAGGCAGCGCGGGCTGGCGTTCTGCGTCACCACGATCGAGGACACCGCAGGCTCCAGCACCTCCAGCATCGTGCGGACGTCCTTGTCGGCAAGGCAGGCCACGACGGCGACCAGCGAGGTGAACGAGAAGGCGTCTGCCAGCGCCGCCACCGTCGCGGCCATGCCGTCCGGGTTGTGGGCCGCGTCGACGATCACCGTCGGGCTCGTCCGCAGCACCTCGAGCCGGCCGGGGCTGGAGGTCTGGGCAAAGCCGCGGCGGACGAGCTCGATGTCCAGGGTCCCCTGTCCGCCGCCGAGGAAGCCCTCCACGCAGGCGAGCGCGAGGGCCGCGTTGCTCGCCTGGTGCGCGCCGTGCAGCGGCAGGAAGACGTCCTCGTAGACGCCGCCGAGCCCTTGCAGCACGAGCAGCTGGCCACCGACGGCGGTACGACGGGAAAGCACCCCGAACTCGGTGCCCTCACGCGCGACCGTCGCCCCCACGTCGGCCGCCCGGCGCAACAGCACCTCGGCGGCATCGGGTGGCTGCGCGGCCAGCAGCAGCAGCGCCCCCTCGTGGACGATCCCGGCCTTTTCCGAAGCGACCTCCGCCAGGGTCGTGCCGAGGAGCGGCATGTGGTCACGGCCGACCGACAAGATGCCGCAGGTCTGGGCCTCGACGACGTTGGTGGCGTCCCAGGAGCCGCCCAGGCCGACCTCGACGACCGCCACGTCCACAGGTGCGTCGGCGAAGGCGGCGAAGGCCATGGCGGTCAGGACCTCGAAGAAGGTCATGGCCACCGGGGACCGCGAGTCGACCATCTCCACGAAGGGCGCGATCTCGTCGAAGATCTCGACGAAGCGCTCCTCGGAGATC
>JANLPD010000364.1:0-8781 GCA_031367045.1 Frankiales bacterium
ACTGGAGTTCATACTTGTGCTCTACCTATCTCGCCACCTCACCGCCCGCTGCTCAGCCTGCCCACCCAGGCGCAACAAGCCCAGCTGGCCGTGCTCACCGAGCAGGACCCGGTCCAGCTCGGTGAGCGCCAGGCCCTCGATGAGGCAGCGGCGCTGCTGGCCGCCTCCGGGCAGCTGCAGATCCTGGCCCTGCAGCGGCTGGCAGACGTTGACAACCGTCAACTGTTCACCCTGGACGGGCTGCGCTCCGTGCGGATGTGGCTGCAACGCCACGGCCTGGAAGTGGAACGCTCCCAGCTCGCCCTGGCCCGCAAGCTGCACCGCCTACCGGCCGTCGCCCACGCGCTGCGCACCGAGCAGCTGCTGCTGTCCCAAGGCATCCGGATCGGCCAGGCCATCGACACGCTGCGCCCGCACCTGGACCGTCCCGACGCCACCATCGACGGCCAGCGGTCCGCCCTGGTGCTCCCCGCAGTGATCGTCGATGGGGTGCTGTCCGTGCTGGCCGAAGGCCGCGGCGGGTACGCCGACGACGACGCGCAGCTGGCGTTGTTGCGCCGGGCACTTCAAAACCTCGCGCAGCAACCGCACAGCAGCGAACGCGACAAGCTGGAAGCAACGTTCGTGCTGCTCGCCAGCCAGCTCGACCCGGGGCTGCTCGCCAGCGCCCTGGACGCCCTGGTCGGCGCATTGCTGCCGAACGAGCTGGAAAAAGCGAACACCGACGCGATCCGCCGACGCGCCCTGACCCTGACCCGCAGCAGCAGCGGCACCGGTTGGCTGGTCCGCGGCGAGCTGACCGCAGAAGCCGGTGAGCTGCTGCACACCGCCCTGCACGCCGAGTCGCTCACCGACCCCGCCAACCCCACTGACACCACGGACGCCGCCGACCTGCTCACCGCCCACCCCGACCGGGACCCCCAAGACCTGCCATCGTCCCGGTTCACCGACCACGGCGGACCGCGCACCCGCGCCCAGCGGATGCACGACGCCCTGCTGCTCGCGCTGCGCCATCTGCTCGACAGCGGCAACCTGGGCACCCGCAACAGCGTTGCCCCCCACCTGGGCGTGCTGGTCAGCCTCGAGACCCTGCACAACCAGCCCGGAGCGCTCCCTGCCCGCGCAGACAGCGGAGCGCTGCTACCCACCTCCCTCGTGCGCACGTGGTGGTGCCAAGCAGAGCTCACCCGCATCGTGCTGTCCGCCGGACGCCGCGTGATGGAAGTCAGCCACACCCAGCGCCGGCACAAACCACACGAACGCAAAGCCCTCGCCATCCAGTGGGGCCACACCTGCGCCGCCGCCGGCTGCTGCCCCCAACCCCAACCCGGCCGCAAGCTCATCCCGCACCACATCAACCCGTTCGCCGACTGCGGCATCACCGCCCTGAAAGACAGCGTGCCGCTGTGCGAACCCACCCACCAGCACCTGCACCACGGCCACAACGTCCAGCTCAAAGACGGCCGATGGATCGGCCCCCACGGCTGGCTCACCGCAGCCATCGCCAGAGGAACCTGACCCGCAACCGCGCAGCACCTGTGGACGCGAAGAAGTCGCCCGGCAAGCCGGTTCGGTGAGGGCGCGGGACGTCACGATGCGGCCGCCTGACAGCATGGGTGGCCCATGAGCCTCCTCGACCTGCTGCCCACCGATCCGCAGCCCGACGCCCTGTTCGAGGCCTTCTCGGTCTGGTCCGCGGACCGTGGGCTCAGCCTTTACCCGGCGCAGGAGGAGGCGCTGATCGAGCTGGTCACCGGCAGCAACGTGGTGCTGTCCACCCCCACCGGGTCGGGCAAGAGCCTCGTCGCGACGGGGGCCGCCTTCGCCGCCCTCGCCCAGGGCCGCCGCACCTTCTACACCGCCCCCCTCAAGGCTCTGGTCAGCGAGAAGTTCTTCGACCTCGTGGAGGTCTTCGGCGCCGACAACGTCGGCATGGCCACGGGCGACGCCTCGGTCAACTCCGGCGCCCCGATCGTCGTCTGCACTGCCGAGGTGCTGGCCAACCAGGCGCTGCGCGAGGGCGACCAGGCCGACGTCGGGCTCGTCGTCATGGACGAGTTCCACTTCTACGCCGACCCAAACCGCGGTTGGGCCTGGCAGGTCCCGCTGCTCGCCCTGCCGCAAGCGCAGTTCCTGCTGATGTCCGCCACCCTCGGCGACGTCAGCCGATTCGTCGAGGACCTGACGGCCCGAACCGGCCGGACCACGGCCGCCGTCACGAGCACGGATCGGCCGGTACCGCTGTACTTCTCGTTCGTCCTCACCCCCCTGCACGAGACCCTCGATGAGCTGCTGCAGACCCACCAGGCGCCAGTCTACGTCGTGCACACCACCCAGGCCGATGCGGTCGAGCGGGCGCAGGCCCTCATGTCGACCAATGTGTGTACCCGCGAGGAGAAGGACCGGATCGCTGAACTGCTCGGCGACTTCCGCTTCGCCACCGGCTTCGGCAAAACCCTGTCCCGCCTGGTCCGCCACGGCATCGGCGTCCACCACGCAGGCATGCTGCCGAAGTACCGCCGCCTTGTGGAGCAGCTCGCCCAAGCCGGTCTGCTCAAGGTGGTCTGCGGTACCGACACCCTCGGGGTCGGCATCAACGTGCCGATCCGCACCGTTCTCTTCACGAGCCTGGCGAAGTACGACGGGACGCGCGTGCGCCACCTGCGGGCCCGCGAGTTCCACCAGATCGCCGGCCGGGCCGGACGCGCGGGCTTCGACACCGTCGGTACCGTCGTCGTACAAGCACCCGAGCACGTCATCGAAAACGAGCGCGCCCTGGCCAAGGTCGGCGACGACCCGCGCAAGCGCCGCAGCGTCCGGCGCAAGAGCCCGCCCGACGGCTTCGTCTCCTGGGACGAGAAGACCTTCAACCGCCTCGTCGGTGCGACTCCCGAGACCCTGACGTCGCACTTCAAAGTCACCTCCGCGATGCTTCTGCAGGTCGCGGCTCGTCCCGGCGACTTCTTCACGCACATGCGCAGGCTGCTGCTCGACAACCACGAGCCCCGCGTCCAGCAGCGCCGCCACGTCCGGCGCGCGATCGCGCTCTATCGCGCGCTGCTCGCCGGCGGTGTGCTCGAGCGGCTGGCCGAACCGGACGACGAGGGCCGCACCGTGCGGCTCGGCATCGACCTGCAGGACGGTTTTGCCCTCAACCAGCCGCTCTCGACGTTCGCCCTGGCAGCGCTCGAGCTGCTGGACGCGGAAGCTCCGTCGTACGCCTTGGATGTCTTATCTGTGCTGGAGGCGACGCTCGACGACCCGCGGCAGGTGCTGTTCGCGCAGAGCAAGCAGGCGCGCGGCGAGGCGGTCCAGGCGATGAAAGCTGAGGGAATCGAGTACGACCAGCGGATGGTCCTGCTCGAGGACGTCACCTGGCCTAAACCGCTCGAGGAGCTGTTGACCGCCGGCTATGAGGCCTACCAGCACGGCCACCCCTGGATCGCCGACTACGAGCTGTCGCCGAAGTCTGCTGCCCGCGACCTGTGGGAGCGCGCGATGACCTTCACCGAGTACGTCTCGTTCTACGGGATGGCGCGCTCCGAGGGACTGGTCCTGCGCTACCTCGCCGACGCGTACAAGGCGCTGCGCCAGACCGTCCCGCCGCAGGCCCGCACGGACGACGTGCAGGACCTCACCGAGTGGCTCGGCGAGCTGGTACGCCAGGTCGACTCGAGCCTGCTGGACGAATGGGAGCGCCTGCGCCACCCCGGTGAGTCGCTCGTCCAGATCGCCGCCGTCGACGAGAAGCCGCCGCCTGTCACCGCCAACCGCCGCGCCTTCCGCGCGCTGGTGCGCAACGCGCTGTTCCGGCGCGTCGAGCTCGCCGCACTCCGCCGCTGGGACCTGCTGGCCGAGCTCGACTCCGACGTCGACTGGCAGCGCCCGATGACGGAATACTTCACCGAGTACGCCGGTGTCGGTACCGGGCCTGATGCCCGAGGCCCGGGGCTGCTCGACATCACCGAGGGCCCGGCGGCGTGGACTGTCCGGCAGGCGTTCGACGACCCCGATGGCGACCACGACTGGGGGTTCACCGCCGAGGTTGACCTGGCCGCGTCGGACGAGGCCGGGACGGCGGTGCTGAGGGTGGTGTCCGTCGGGCCGGTCGGCGGCTGACGCTGGTGGCAGCCGCGCATTCCTTGCTCGTTCGAAGCGGCGGCGCTCACTGGGGTGCGATCCCCACTTCCTTGGCGGCAGCGACAGTTTGACGACCCCAAAACGTCTCCCCGACCCAGGAAGTCAGGGGGCGGGGGTGGGGGTGGGGGTGGGGGGCAGGTAGGGGCGGGGGCAGGCAGGTGGGGTCAGGGGCGGTCGAGGGCTCGGTAGATGCGCTCCTCCGAGACGGGGTGCGCCGTCCCGAGCGCCTGCGCCCAGAGGGATACGCGCAGCTCCTCGACCATCCAGCGGGCCTCGACCACCGAGCCGCCACGCTGGCCCGCCCCGGGCTGGCCGGCTTCCCGCTGGGCTACCTCCCGCACCGCCGTCAGCACCGCCTGGACCCGCTGCTGACGGCCCAGGTCGCGGGCCGCCTCGGCCGGCAGCTTGTCCAGGCGCCGACCGACGGCCTTCAGGTACCGCACCACGTGCACCAGCCGCGCCGGTCCGTGGGCGGTCGCCGGTGACGGCGGCACGAGGAAGGCCAGCTGCCCCTTGATGTCCGCGACCGCGTCGGCTACTGCGGGTGCGATGAGCAGGGACAGCCGCCGCTCGAGCTCGTGGCGCAGGGTAAGTACCTCGGTCACCTGGGCGAGCAGGTCGAGCACCCGCCCGGGCAGCTGCGGCTTGACGGCGTCGCGCAGCACCGCGAACCCGTCCTCGTCCCACACCGGCCCGCCGGCCTCGGCCACCAGCACGTCCAGGGCTGCGAGGGCGCAGTCCGCCAGGACCGTCGCGGCGCCGGCCGTCGAGCCGGCCAGCGCGAGCCGTTGGCCGTTGGTCAGCCGCCCCTGTACCGCCTTCACCGGGTCGGGTAGCACCAGCGAAAGCAGCCGGCGGGTACCGCGGGCCATGGCAAGACGCTGCTCAGCCGGTGTCCCGAGCACCCGCACGCCGACGGTCGACCCTTCGTCCACCAGCGCCGGATAGCCCTTCACCTCGCCCCTCGCGACGGTCCTCGGCAGCGCCCCGCCCGGCCAGGCGGTGAGGCCCGTGCGCGCCAGGTCCGGCGCCGCAGACGCGAGCGCCGTGCGGACCCGCGGGGCCAGCTGCGTCTGGAGCGCCGCGAGGTCCTTGCCCTCGCCGACGGCGCGCTCGCCGTCCTCGACGCGGAACGTCATCCGCAGGTGGTCCGGCACGCGCGCGGTGTCCCACCCATCAGGCGGTACGACGGCGTGCCGCGACAGCCCGCGGGTCAGCGCCTCGAGCAGCGGCCCCTCCTGGGGCGACACCCGGGCGAGCACTCCCCTGGCATGGTCAGGAGCCGGCACGAGGTGTCGTCGTACCGCCTTGGGGAGGGACTTGATCAAAGCGGTGACGAGCTGTTCGCGCAACCCCGGCACCTGCCAGTCGAAGCCGTCCGGGCGGACCCGGTTGAGCACCGGCAGCGGAATGTGGACCGTGACTCCGTCCGCGTCGCCGCCGGGCTCGAACTGATAGCTCAGCCGCAGCTGCAGCTCGCCCTGCAGCCAGCAGTCCGGATAGTCCTCAAGGGCAACGAGGGCGCCCTGCGGGGCGAGCACCTCCGGGGTGAAGGTCAGCAGGTCCGGCTGGGAGCGGCGGGTCTTTTTCCACCAGGCGTCGAAATGCCCGGCGGACACCACGTCCTCGGGGAGGCGGCTGTCGTAGAACTCGTACAGCGCCTGGTCGCTGACGACGATGTCGCGACGGCGGGCCCGGTGCTCGAGCTCCGCGACCTCCTCCAGCAGCTCGCGGTTGGCCGCGAAGAAGGCGTGGTGGGTCTCCCAGTCGCCCTCGACCAGGGCGTGCCGCAGAAAAAGGTCACGACACAGCGCAGGGTCGATGGCTGAGTAGGCGACCTTGCGGCGGGCGACCAGCGGGACGCCGTAGAGCAGGACCCTCTCGTAGGCCATCACGGCGCCGCGCTTTCGTTCCCAGTGCGGCTCGCTCCAGCTGCGCATGACGAGGTGGGGGGCAAGTTTCTCGGCCCACTCCGGCTCCACCTTGGCCACGACCCGGCCCCACAGCCGGTTCGTCTCGACGAGCTCGGCGGCGACGACGAAACGGGTGGCTTTTTTGAACAGCGCCGAGCCCGGCACCACCGAGAAGCGCGCCCCGCGGGCCCCGAGGTAATCGCGCTTGTCCGGGTCGTAGAGGCCGATGTGCGACAGCAGGCCGGCGAGCATCGCCTGGTGGACGGAGTCGGCATCGGACTCGCCCTCGCTGCTCGAGAAGCCGAGCGAGGTCGCTGTCCGGCGCAGCTGGCTGTGCACGTCCTGCCACTCCCGTACCCGCAGGTAGTGCAGGAACTCGCTCTTGCACATCCGCCGGAACGCGTTGCCGGACAGCTCGCGCTGCTGCTCGCGCAGGTGGTCCCAGAGCGAGACGTAGGACATCGGGTCCGAACCGGGGACGCGGAAGCGCGCGTGCAGCTGGTTGGCCTGCTCCTGCTTGTCGGTCGGGCGCTCGCGCGGGTCCTGGATGGACAGCGCCGAGACGATGACAAGCACTTCGCGCAGGCAACCCAGCCGGTTGGCCTCGACCACCATGCGGGCCAGCCGCGGGTCGACGGGCAGCTGGGCGAGCTGCCGGCCGACCTGGCTCAGCTCGCCGTCCCGCAGCGCGCCCAGCTCGCCGAGCAGCTGCACGCCGTCGCGCACCTGGCGCGAGTCCGGCGGGTCCAGGAAAGGGAAGTCCGCGACGTCGCCGAGCCGCAGAGCCGCCATCGCCAGGATGACCGACGCCAGGCTGGTGCGGAGCACTTCGGGATCGGTGAACTCCGGCCGGGCGAGCAGGTCTTCCTCGTCGTACAGCCGGATGCAGACGCCATCGGCGACGCGCCCGCAGCGGCCCTTGCGCTGCTCCGCGCTGGCCCGGCTGATCGCCTCGATCGGCAGGCGCTGCACCTTCGTGCGCTGGTTGAACCGGGAGATGCGCGCGGTCCCCGGGTCGACGACGTAACGGATCCCGGGGACGGTCAGCGAGGTCTCGGCGACGTTGGTCGCAAGGACCACCCGGCGCTTGCCCGACTGCTCGAAGACGCGGTGCTGCTCGGCCGCAGACAGCCGGCCGTACAGCGGCAGCACCTCGGTCCGGTCGTCGACCGAACGCCGCAAAGCGTCTGCGGTGTCGCGGATCTCGCGCTCGCCGGACAGGAACACGAGTACGTCGCCGGGCGGCTCGGCGGCCAGCTCGTCCACCGCGTCGATGACCGCCTGCACGGGGTCGACATCCTGCGCCGGCGGCCGGTAACGAACCTCGACCGGGAAGGTCCGCCCACTGACCTCGACGACGGGCGCCCCGCCGAAATGGCGGCTGAACCGGTCCGGGTCGATAGTCGCCGAGGTGATGACCACCTTCAGGTCGGGCCGCCGTGGCAGGAGCTGGGTGAGATAGCCCAGCAGGAAGTCGATCGTGAGCGAGCGCTCGTGGGCCTCATCGACGATGAGGGTGTCGTACTGCAGCAGGTCGCTGTCGTTCTGGACCTCGGCGAGCAGCATGCCGTCGGTCATCAGCTTGACGAGCGTCCGCGGCCCGACCTGGTCGGTGAAGCGCACCTTGTAGCCAACCAGCCCGCCGACCTCGGAGCCGATCTCCTCGGCGATCCGCTCGGCCACCGAGCGGGCCGCGATCCGGCGTGGCTGCGTGTGGCCGATCAGCCCGCGCACCCCTCGGCCGAGCTCGAGACAGATCTTGGGCAGTTGGGTGGTCTTGCCCGAACCGGTCTCCCCCGCGACGACGACGACCTGGTGCTCACCGATCGCGGCCGCCAGCTCGCCGCGGACCTGGCTGACCGGCAGCTGCTCCGGGTAGTGCAGATCGGGTACGGCGGCGCGGCGTACCGCGACCCGCTGCTCGGCGCCTACGAGCTCATGCACGAGGCGGGCCAGCTGGTCGTCGGGGCAGCCCTTGCGCTGCAGGTCCGCCAGTCGCCGGGAGAGGCGTCGCTCGTCGCGCAGGCCCACTTCCGAGAGCCGCTCCTGCAGGTCCGTCACCGACGGAGCGGGCTGCGTGCTCATGCTGCGGACAGCCTATGTCCCGCCTGGTAGACCTGCGCCATGGCCAAGCGCAGCGCGGGGCTGCTGGTGCACCGCCGGTCCGCGACCGGGACGACCGAGGTGCTGCTCGCCCACCCGGGCGGTCCGCTATGGGGGCGCAAGGATGCTGGTGCCTGGAGCCTGCCCAAGGGCGAGTACCTGGCCGACGAAGAGCCGCTGGCGGCCGCCCGTCGGGAGTTCTTGGAGGAGCTGGGCCTGCCCGCCCCCACCGCAGAGCCACAGCCGCTCGGCGAGGTGCGCCTGCCGAGCGGCAAGGTCGTCATTGCCTGGGCGGTCGAGGGCGAGCTGGACGTCGACGCCGTGGTGCCGGGTCTGTTCACGATGGAGTGGCCGCCGCGGTCGGGGCGGCAGCAGAAGTTCCCGGAGGTGGACCGGGTCGCGTGGTTCGACCTCGCCGCCGCCCGGGTCCAGCTGGCGCCTGGGCAGGTCCCGTTCCTGGACCGCCTGGTAGCCGTTCCCGCTGACGCGCCTGGCGCGGCAGGTCAGTAGTGGTTGGCGGTGTAGTGCGCAGTGACCTTGCCGCCGGCGCCGAAGGTGGCGTCGGCCAGGTGCCACTGCCCGTCGTCGTAGGTCGCCGGGCTGACGACGGTCACGACTGAGCCTG
>JANLPD010000376.1:0-10244 GCA_031367045.1 Frankiales bacterium
GTGTGCGCCGTGTACCTCAGCAAGAACATGTTTGGGGGGGGCGTGGGGGCCCGCGCGCCCGGGGCATGCGCGGTCTTGCCCCCCCGTGCGGCGGCCCGGGGCCGGCACGACGCCACCGGGCTGTTCACCCAGTTCGCCACCCTGATGAAGGGCTGAGCGGTGCCTCGCAGGACCGACCTGCACCACGTCCTGGTCATCGGCTCCGGGCCGATCCTGATCGGCCAGGCGGCGGAGTTCGACTACTCCGGCACCCAGGCCTGTCGGGTGCTCAAGGCCGAAGGCCTGCGGGTGACGCTCATCAACTCCAACCCGGCGACGATCATGACCGACCCGGAGTTCGCAGATGCGACCTACCTCGAGCCGATCACCCCGGAGTTCGTGACCATGGTCATTGCGAGGGAGCGGCCCGACGCCCTGCTCGCGACCCTCGGTGGCCAGACGGCGCTCAATGCAGCCATGGCCCTGCACGAGGCGGGCGTGCTCGAGCGGTACGGCGTCGAGCTGATCGGCGCCGACGTCGAGGCGATCCGCAAGGGGGAGGACCGGCAGGCGTTCAAGGAGGTCGTCGCGACCATCGGTGCCCAGAGCGCGCGCAGCGCTGTGTGCCACACCCTGGACGAGCTGCTCGTCGCGGTGCAGGACCTCGGCTACCCGGTCGTCGTGCGGCCCAGCTTCACGATGGGTGGTGCCGGCGGTGGCATCGCCCACGACGAGGCCGACCTGCGGCGCATCGGCGGGACCGGCCTGCAGGCGAGCGCCACCACCGAGGTGCTCCTTGAGGAGTCGATCCTGGGCTGGAAGGAGTACGAGCTCGAGCTCATGCGCGACACGGCCGACAACGTCGTCGTCATCTGCTCGATCGAGAACCTGGACCCGATGGGCGTCCACACCGGCGACAGCATCACGGTGGCCCCGGCCATGACGCTGACCGACCGGGAGTACCAACACCTGCGCGACCTCTCGATCAAGATTATCCGCGAGGTCGGCGTCGACACCGGCGGTTGCAACATCCAGTTCGCGGTCAACCCCGAGGACGGCCGGGTCATCGTGATCGAGATGAACCCGCGGGTGTCGCGGTCCTCGGCGCTGGCCTCCAAGGCGACCGGCTTCCCGATCGCCAAGATCGCGGCAAAGCTGGCCCTGGGCTACACCCTTGACGAGATCCCCAACGACATCACCCGGGCGACGCCGTCGGCGTTCGAGCCGTCGCTGGACTACGTCGTGGTGAAGGTGCCGCGGTTCGCCTTCGAGAAGTTCCCAGGGGCCGACCGCGAGCTGACCACGACCATGAAGAGCGTCGGCGAGGTGATGGCGATGGGCCGCTCCTTCGTCGAGGCCCTGCAGAAGGCCATGCGCTCGCTCGAGCAGACCCCCGGTGCGTTCTGGACCGCCCCCGACCCGGCCGGCACCGCGCAGGACGCCCTCGACCTGGCCCGCACCCCGCACGACGGCCGGCTGCACGCGGTCGAGCGGGCGCTCCGGCTCGGTGCGACCGCCGAGCAGGTCTTCCTGGCGACCGCCATCGATCCGTGGTTCATCGACCAGCTGCTGTCCATCGTGGAGCTGCGCCGCGAGCTGGAGTCCGGCGAGCTCAGTGAGGAGCTCTTGCGTCGGGCCAAGCGGATGGGTTGCAGCGACGCTCAGATCGCCGTCGTCACCGGCCGCCTCGAGCGGGCGGTCCGAGACCTGCGGCACAGCCTCGGCGTCCGGCCGGTCTACAAGACGGTGGACACGTGCGCGGCGGAGTTCGCGGCCCAGACGCCCTACCACTACAGCTCCTACGACGAGGAGACCGAGGTGGCGCCGAGCAGCAAGGACAAGGTCCTCATCCTCGGCAGCGGTCCCAACCGGATCGGCCAGGGCATCGAGTTCGACTACGCCTGCGTGCACGCCTCTTTCGCCCTGCACGACGCCGGTTTCGAGACCGTGATGGTCAACTGCAACCCCGAGACGGTGTCCACCGACTACGACACGAGCGACCGGCTCTACTTCGAGCCGCTCACGGTGGAGGACGTCCTGGAGGTGGTCCATGCCGAGCAGGAGTCCGCCCGCGCCGGCGGCGGCCGGGTGGTCGGGGTGATCGTCCAGCTCGGCGGGCAGACGCCGCTGCGGCTCGCGCAGGAGCTCAAGGACTGCGGCGTCCCGATCGTCGGAACGACGCCGGAGGCCATCCACCTGGCCGAGGAGCGGGGCGCCTTCGGTGCGGTCCTCGCTGCGGCCGGCCTCCCGGCTCCGAAGCACGGCGTCGCCACGTCGTACGACCAGGCGAAGGCGATCGCGGACGGCATCGGCTACCCGGTGCTCGTGCGACCGTCCTACGTCCTCGGCGGTCGGGGCATGGAGATCGTCTACAGCGACGACATGCTCATCGACTACGTCCGGCGCACGACCCATATCGGCCCGGAGCACCCCGTCCTCGTCGACCGCTTCCTGGAGGACGCCGTCGAGATCGACGTCGACGCGCTGTTCGACGGCACCGACCTCTACCTGGCCGGGGTCATGGAGCACATCGAGGAGGCCGGCATCCACTCCGGCGACTCGGCGTGCGCCCTGCCGCCGATCACCTTGGGGCGCACCGACCTCGAGCGGATCCGCACGAGCACCCGCGCCATCGCGGAGGGCGTGGGCGTGCGCGGTCTGCTCAACGTGCAGTACGCCCTGAAGGACGACGTGCTCTACGTCCTGGAGGCCAACCCGCGGGCCAGCCGAACGATCCCCTTCGTCAGCAAGGCGACGGCGGTGCCGCTCGCCAAGGCTGCGGCCCGGGTGATGCTCGGGGCGACCGTCGCCGAGCTGCGCCTGGAGGGGCTGCTCCCGGCAACGGGCGACGGCTCGGACCTGCCGCTGGACGCGCCGATCTCGGTGAAGGAGGCGGTTCTGCCCTTCGGCCGCTTCCGCGGCGTCGACACGATCCTGGGTCCGGAGATGAAGTCCACGGGTGAGGTCATGGGCATCGACGCGGCCTTCGGCACGGCGTTCGCCAAGTCGCAGAGCGCGGCCTACGGCGAGCTACCCACCAAGGGCCGGGTGTTCGTCAGCGTCGCCAACCGCGACAAGCGCAGCATGATCTTCCCGGTGAAGCGCCTGGCCGACCTCGGCTTCGAGGTGCTCGCCACAGAGGGCACCGCCCAGGTGCTGCGCCGCAACGGCGTCGTCGCGACCGTCGTCGGCAAGCACTCGCACGGCAAGGGCGACGACATCGTGCCGATGGTGCTCGCCGGCGAGATCGACTTGATCTTCAACACCCCCTTCGGCGTCGGCGCCCGCCTCGATGGCTACGAGATCCGCACCGCGGCTGTCACCGCGGGGGTCCCGTGCATCACGACCATCCAGGGTGCGGCCGCCTGCGTCCAGGGGATCGAGGCCATGCTGAGGGGCGACATCGGGGTGACGTCGCTACAGGAGCACCATGTCGCTCTGAGGGCGTCGACAGTCGCCCGTGACGCGGAGAGGAACGCCTGATGCCGGTCCAGGTCCAGGGAGAGGTGCTCTCGCTGCGCAGAATCGGCGCCTACATCGCCATGACCGTGGTGGCGCCCGGCATCGCCGAGCTGAGCCGGCCCGGCCACTTCGTCGCGGTCCAGGTAGGCGGGCTGGAATCAAGCATGCTGCTCCGCCGTGCCTTCGCCATCTACGAGGTCAAGGAGCGCGGGGTTTACGGCGGCACCGTCGAGTTCGTGTTCTCGGTGCACGGCAAGGGAACTGCCTGGCTGGCCGCGCAGCGACCCCATGACCCGCTCGACGTGGTCGGTCCCCTGGGCAAGCCGTTCCGGCTGCCGACCCACGCCGTCAACGCCACCCTCGTCGGGGGTGGCTACGGCAGCGCCCCGCTGCTCACCCTGGCAGCAGCCCTGCGCGAGCGCGGCTGCCGGGTCGACTTCGTCCTGGGCGCTGCCAGCGCAGACCGGCTGTTCGGTCACCTCGACGCCAAGCGGATGGCCAGCTCCATCGAGGTCACCACGGATGACGGCAGCTCGGGCCGCCGCGGACGCGTCAGCGACGTGCTCCCCGGCGTCCTGGACCGCACCGGCTGCGAGGTCCTCTACGCCTGCGGACCGATGGCCATGCTGCACGCCGTCTCCGACCTCGCCGCCGAGCGCGGGATCCCCGCACAGGTCGCCGTCGAGGAGTCGATGGCCTGCGGCATCGGGGTTTGCATGACCTGCGTACTGCCGGTCATCGGCGACGACGGCCGCACCCGCATGGTGCGCACGTGCGTCGAGGGTCCGGTCTTTCTCGGCGACCGCGTCCGCTGGGACGACGTCGGCACCGTGCCGGCCGACACCGTCGGCGCTGCTCTCCCGACGGTGTGCGGAGCCCCCTGATGGCAGACCTCGTCCTGCGTCCCACCGAGGTGCCCAGGCGCGCCCAGGTGGATATGGCGACCGTGCTCGGCGGGTTGGAGTTCCCCAACCCCATCTTCACGGCGAGCGGCTGCGCGGCAGCGGGCCAGGAGCTGGACCAGTTCTTCGACATCACCCTCATCGGTGGCGTGGTCACCAAGTCGATCATGCTGGCCGCGCGGTCCGGCCGGGCCACCCCACGGATGGCGGAGACGCCGAGCGGGATGCTCAACTCGATCGGCCTACAGGGGCCGGGCATCGAGGAGTTCCTAGACAAGGACCTGCCCTGGCTGGCCGACCGGGGTGCCCGCGCCGTGGTGTCGATCGCCGGAAGCAGCATCGAGGACTACGCCAAGCTCGCGACGAAGCTCCGCGGCCGCCCCGGCCTGGCGATGGTCGAGGTCAACATCTCCTGCCCCAACGTCGAGGACCGCGGCCAGGTCTTCGCCTGCGACCCGCTGGCCGCAGCTGCCGTCGTCACGGCCGTCAAGCGCAACACCGCGCCGGGCGTCCCGGTGTTCGCCAAGCTGAGCCCTGACGTGACGAGCATCGTCGACGTGGCCGAGGCTTGCGTTGCAGCGGGGGCGACCGGCCTGTCGCTCATCAACACCCTGTTGGGCATGGTGATCGATACGACGACGATGCGGCCCGCCCTCGCCGGGGTGACCGGCGGGCTGTCCGGCCCGGCCATCCGCCCGGTGGCCGTCCGGTGCATCTGGCAGGTGCACCAGGCGCTGCCGGAAGTGCCGATCCTGGGCATGGGCGGTATCCGGACCGGCCTCGATGCGCTGGAGCTGGTGCTGGCCGGCGCCTCCGCCGTCAGCGTCGGCACGACGGTCTTCGGCGACCCGACCGCCCCGGTCCGCGTCCTCGACGAGCTGGCCCAGGCACTGGCCGACCGCGGCATCGACCGGTTCGTCGACGCCATCGGCCGGGCCCACCGCCCGCCGGACCTGCACGTTCCCGAAGACCCCGACCCGGTGGGCGACACGCCGGCCCCGGAGCATCGCGAGCCAGTGGGCTTCGAGGAGCAGCCGTGAGAGCAGAACGAGTGGACGGCCGCCCGGCGCGCGCGCCGATCGCCGTCGCGCTCGACGCGCCTGACGTCGAGACCGCCGCCCGTTGGGCGCAGGCCGTGACGCCCTTCGTGTCGACGGTCAAGGTTGGTCTGGAGCTGTTCTGTCGCACTGGTCCCGGTGCCATCGAGACCGTCCGGGGCGGCAGCGGGGTAGAGCTGTTCCTCGACCTGAAGTTGCACGACATCCCCAACACGGTTGCCGCTGCCGCCCGCTCGGTCGCCAGGCTGCGCCCGACCTACCTGACCGTGCACGCGACGGGGGGTGCGGACATGGTCCGCGCGGCCGTCCAGGCCGCACCCGAGGTGACCATCGCCGCGGTCACCGTCCTGACCAGCCTCGATGCGGCGGTGCTGGAGGCGGTGGGTCTGGCCGGTCCACCGCGCGACGCCGTACGCCGGCTCGCTGCGCTCGCGGTCGGCGCGGGTGCCGGTGCGCTGGTCTGCTCACCCATGGAGGTGGCGCTGCTCCGCCAGGAGGTCGGCCCGGACATCGTGCTCATCACACCGGGGGTGCGCCCAGCGGGCGCGGATGCCCAGGACCAGGCGCGGGTGGCGACGCCCGAGCAGGCGCTCGCCGACGGAGCCGACCTGCTCGTCATCGGGCGGCCGATCACGGGCGCGTCCGACCCCGGCGCGGCCGCGGCCAGGATCGCGGCGTCGCTGCTGCGCTGAGCCCCCCACTGTCGGCTGACCCGCTGGTCGGGCCGCCTGCGGTCGACAGCAGACCGGCACCGCGTTGCTGCCGGGACGTGCGCCCCGCTAGGTTCGGCGCCGCCCCACCAGCAGCCGCCGGTCCGGCCCGCGATCGAGGTGAAGGGTGATCGACGTGCCACTACCGCCGCTCACACCGGAGCAGCGGGCGGCCGGGCTGGCGAAGGCCGCCGCCGCGCGCCGTTCGCGCGCCGAGCTCAAGGTCGCGCTCAAGTCCAGCGGGACGAGCCTGTCGGACGTCCTGGCCACGGGCGCAACCGACGGGGCCGTCGGCAAGATGAAGGTCGTCGCCGTCCTTCGGGCCATGCCCGGCGTGGGCAAGGTTCGCGCAGAGCGGATCATGGAGCGACTGGAGATCTCCCCTTCCCGCCGGGTCCGCGGGCTCGGGGTCAAGCAGCGCGAGGCGCTGCAACGCGAGTTCTCCGAAGGGTGATCACACCGGCCAGGCTCACCGTGCTGTCCGGCCCGTCCGGCGTCGGCAAGGGGAGCGTCATCGCGGAAGTCCGGCGCCGTCACCCGGGCGTGTGGCTGTCGCTCAGTGTGACGACGAGGGAGCGGCGTCCCGGCGAGGCAGAGGGGGTGCACTACCACTTCGTCGACCAGACGGAGTTCGACCGGATGGTCGCCAGCGGGGAGCTGCTCGAGCATGCGTCGTACGCCGGCAGCTCCTACGGGACTCCGCTCGCGCCGGTGCAGGAGCGGCTGGCGGCTGGCGTGCCCGCGCTGCTGGAGATCGAGCTGCAGGGGGCCCGGCAGGTTCGTGCGGCGATGCCGGGCGCCCAGCTGGTCTTCCTGGCACCGCCGAGCTTCCAGGAGCTGGCCCGCCGGTTGACCGGCCGCGGGACGGAGGACCCGGAGCGGATCCGCCGGCGGCTGGACCTGGCCCGGATCGAGCTGGCCGCGGAGGACGAGTTCGACGAGCTGGTTGTCAACGAGGACCTCGAGGAGGCAGCGGACAGGCTGGTAGCCTTGATGGGCATCACCCAAGACTGAGGAGACCTGTGGCTGGCACCGTCGCGAACCCGATCGGCATCACGAACCCCCCGATCGATGAGTTGCTGGCGGCGACCGACTCCAAGTACTCCCTGGTGATCTACGCCGCCAAGCGGGCCCGCCAGATCAACGCCTATTACTCCCAGCTCGGCGAGGGCCTGCTGGAGTACGTCGGCCCGCTGGTGGAGACCGGCGTGCAGGAGAAGCCGTTGTCGATCGCGCTCCGCGAGATCAACGCCGGACTGCTGTCCCACGAGCAGGTCCCAGACCCGGCCGTCTAGTGGCGAGCGTCGTCCTCGGGGTCTCCGGGGGCATCGCCGCCTACAAGGCCTGCGAGCTGCTCCGCCAGCTCACCGAGACCGGGCACGACGTGCGGGTCATCCCGACCCGTAGCGCACTGGAGTTCGTCGGCGCTGCTACCTGGGCGGCTCTGTCGGGACATCCGGTCAGCGCCAGCCTCTGGCAGGACGTCCACGAGGTGCCCCACGTCGCGATCGGCCGGGCCGCCGACCTGGTGGTCGTGGCGCCGGCCACCGCGGACCTGCTGGCCAAGGCGGTTCACGGGCTGGCAGACGACCTGCTCACCAACACCCTGCTGATCGCCCGATGCCCCATCGTGATGGCTCCGGCCATGCACACCGAGATGTGGGAGCACCCGGCCACCCAGGCCAACGTGGCGATCTTGCGGGCCCGCGGCGTGCTCGTGCTCGAGCCGGCTGTCGGCCGGCTGACCGGCGCCGACACCGGCAAGGGGAGGCTGCCTGAGCCGGAACAGATCGCCCACGTCTGCCGGCAGCTGCTGGCCCGAAGGGACCTGCCGGTCGACCTCATCGGGCGCCGGGTGGTCGTCAGCGCGGGAGGTACCCGCGAGCATCTGGACCCGGTGCGCTTCCTCGGCAACCGGTCGAGCGGCAGGCAGGGCTACGCGCTGGCGCGCACCGCGGTCGCGCGCGGGGCCGAGGTTGTCCTCGTCACCTCCGCGGCGCTGCCGGATCCGGCCGGTGTCAAGGTGGTCCGGGTCACCAGCGCCCAGGACCTGCATGACGCCGTGCTGTCTGAGCAGGCCGGGGCGGACGCGGTCGTGATGGCGGCCGCCGTCGCCGACTACCGGCCCGCCGAGCGCTTGTCGGCCAAGCGTAAGAAGACCGCGACGCTGGCGGTCGAGCTGGTCCAGAACCCTGATGTCCTGGCGGCGCTCGTGCAGGGCCGCACCCCCGGTCAGGTGCTGGTCGGCTTCGCAGCGGAGACCGGGGACGCGGATGCCTCCGTGCTCGAGCACGGGCGGGCCAAGCTTGCCCGCAAGGGCTGCGACCTGCTGGTCGTCAACGAGGTAGGCGAGTCCGGGCACCCGACGGGCTTTGAAGGCCCCGACAACGCGGCAACCGTGCTGGCCGCCGACGGGACGTCGCACGAGGTGCCGCTCGGCACCAAGGAAGCCCTTGCCGACGTCGTCTGGGACCTGGTGGCGGCGCGCCTCCCCGGCCGCTGAGCCGGGCCCGGGCAACCTGGACCGGGTCATTGGCGTCTTCCTGGTTGTCGCTTCTGGTCAGGAGGATCCCGTGCGTCGCTTCTTCACGCTGCTCCTCGCTGTTCCCGTTGTGCTGACGGGCTGCACGGGCTCCGCGAGCCCGGCGGGGCTACCCGCTGCCTCTCCCTCCGCGAGCGCCGGGGCCTCCGCCGCCGCGAGCGGGCTGGCCCTGCGTCGACCGGCCCTGGACGGCGATGTCGACGGGGACGGCAAGACCGATGCGGTCAGTACGACGACCAAGGCCGTCTCGGTGCGGCTGTCCGCCAGCGGCCGCGAGGTGACGGCGCCGGTCCAGGCGGACGGGGCTGCCCCGGCGGTCAGCGGTGTCCACGACGTCGACCGGGACGGCCGGGCCGAGTTGTTCGTCAAAACCGGTCAGGGCGCGTCGACGGCGTTCTACACGGCGTACCGCTTCGACGGGACGTCGCTCCGCGCGCTCCAGCTCCGCGGCCAGAGTGCGTCGCTCGGCGCAGGCGGGTCGGCGACCCATGGCGATGGGTTCCGATGCACGCAGGACGGCCGGCTGGTCGTCACGCAGGCCCTGTCCAGCGATGGCAGCAGCTACACCGTGACTGCAGCGACCTACCGGCTGGGCACGACTGAGCTGGTGCTGCTCAGCAAGACCAGAAAGGTCGTGGTGGGCAGCGACCCCTCCGTCAATGCTGCCTACGCGGTCGACTGCGGCACAGTCGGGGACTGAGCCGCCGCGCTCGGTAGAGTTGGCGCTCCCACCCCGATGTCTGCCGAGCCCAGGAGCGCGTGTGTCCCGCCGTCTGTTCACCTCCGAGTCGGTCACCGAGGGCCACCCGGACAAGATCGCCGATGCGATCAGCGACGCCATCCTCGACGCACTGCTCGCCCAGGACCCCCGAAGCCGGGTGGCCGTCGAGACCCTGATCACGACCGGTCAGGTGCACGTCGCGGGTGAGGTCACGACCGAGGCCTACGCCGACATCCCGACGATCGTGCGCAAAAAGATCCTCGAGATCGGCTACGACTCGTCCAAGAAGGGCTTCGACGGTGAGTCCTGCGGCGTCAGCGTCAGCATCGGCTCGCAGAGCCCGGACATCGCCCAGGGCGTCGACTCCGCCTACGAGCAGCGGGTCGAGGCCAGCAGCGGTGAGCCAACGGACGAGCTCGACCGGCAGGGCGCTGGCGACCAGGGCCTGATGTTCGGCTTCGCCTGCGAGGAGACCCCCGAGCTGATGCCGCTGCCGATCGCGCTGGCCCACCGACTCGCGAAGCGCCTGTCCCAGGTCCGCAAGGACGGCGTGGTGCCCTACCTGCGTCCCGACGGCAAGACCCAGGTCACGATCGAGTACGTCGACGGCCGGCCGGTCCGCCTCGACACCGTGGTCGTGTCCTCGCAGCATGCCGAGGACATCGACATCGTCAGCCTGCTGACCCCCGACATTGCCGAGCACGTCGTCGCACCCGAGCTCGAGGCCCTAGGTATCGAGACCGAGGGTTATCGGCTCCTGGTCAACCCGACCGGCAAGTTCGTCATCGGCGGCCCGATGGGCGACGCCGGCCTCACCGGGCGCAAGATCATCGTCGACACCTATGGCGGCTATGCCCGCCACGGCGGTGG
>JANLPD010000379.1:0-2480 GCA_031367045.1 Frankiales bacterium
CCGGGCTGCGACGCTGAGCCGGACCACCTACGGCGCGGACCCCGCGGCTGATGTCCGGCTGCGCGTGGTCGCCGACCACGCCCGCACCGCGGTGATGCTCATCGGCGACGGGATCACCCCGGGCAACGAGGGGCGCGGTTATATCCTGCGCCGCATCGTCCGGCGGACGATCCGCGCGATGCGGCTGCTCGGTGCCCAAGCCCCAGCGATGCGCGACCTGGTCGAGGCCGCGATCGGCGCGATGGGCCCGCAGTACCCCGAGCTGGTGACCGATGCCGAGCGGGTCTACACGGTCGCGCTTGCCGAGGAGGCGTCGTTCCTGGAGACCCTCACCAAGGGCGCCACCCTGTTCGACACCGCTGTGCCCGCGGCCAGGACCTCCGGGGGCGTCCTGTCTGGCGACGTGGCGTTCGCGCTGCACGACACCCATGGCTTCCCGATCGACCTCACCCTGGAGATGGCGGCCGAGCAGGGGCTCACGGTGGACGAGGGCGGCTTCCGCGCGCTGATGGTCGAGCAGCGGACCCGCGCCAAGGCCGACGCGAAGGCCAAGAAGACCGGCCACGCAGACCTCTCGGCGTACCGCCTGCTGCTCGAGCGCGCGGGGACCACCACCTTCACCGGCTACTCCGAGGTCAGCAGCGAGTCGGTCGTGCGGGGCCTGCTGACCGACGCCGGGCTGGCTGAGGTGGCGGCCCCCGGCGAGGACGTCGAGGTGGTCCTTGACCGCACACCTTTCTACGCCGAGTCCGGCGGGCAGCTGGCTGACAACGGCCGGCTGGTCCTTGCCGACGGGACGGTCCTTGAGGTCCTGGACGTACAAAAGGCTCTCCCGGACCTGCTCGTGCACCGCGCGCGCGTCCTGTCGGGCGAGGCGCGGGTGGGGGCGAGCGTGCTCGCCGAGGTCGACGTCGAGCGGCGCCGCGCCGTCAGCCGTGCCCACACCGCCACCCACCTGGTCCACAAGGCGTTGCGGGCTGCCCTCGGCGACGCGGCGACCCAGGCCGGTTCGCTCAACGCGCCAGGGCGCTTCCGCTTCGACTTCGCGTCGACCGCCGCCGTCCCCGCGTCGGTCCTGGCCGACGTCGAGCAGGAGATCAACGAGATCGCCCTCGCCGACCTGGAGGTGCGTGCGTTCGTCACCACCCAGGACGAGGCCAGGCGGATCGGCGCGATCGCGCTGTTCGGCGAGAAGTACGGCAACGCCGTCCGCGTCGTGGAGATCGGCGACTACGCCCGCGAGCTCTGCGGGGGCACCCATGCGGCCCGCTCCGCGCAGCTCGGGATGGTCAAGCTGGTCAAGGAGGAGTCGATCGGCTCCGGCGTGCGTCGCGTCGAGGGTCTCGTCGGTCTGGACGCCTACAGCTACCTGGCCCGCGAGCACCTGCTGCTCGCCCAGCTCGCGTCGTCGTTCAAGGTGCCCGCAGCCGAGGTCCCCGACCGGGTGGCGGCGACAATCGCGCGGCTGCGCGACGTGGACAAAGAGCTCGCGACCCTGCGTGCCGGAGCGGTCATGGCACGCGCCGGCGAGCTGGCGGTGAAGGCCAAAGACGTCTTTGGCGTGGCTTACGTCGGCGTCGAGGCGCCGGCCGGCACGCCGGGCGACCTGGTGCGCGGCCTGGCGCTCGACATCCGCGGACGGCTGGCGCCGGAGCGCGCCGGCGTCGTCGTCGTCGTGGCTGGAGGGGAGCGCGTCACGATGGTCGCCGTGGTCAACGACGCCGGTCGTGCGCGCGGCCTGTCAGCCAACGACCTGCTCCACGAGGCGGCCCCGGCCATCGACGGCAAGGGTGGCGGCAAGGACGACGTGGCGCAGGGTGGCGGCACCAGGACTGCCGGCATCGCTGAGGCACTGACCCGCGCCGAGCACCTGGTCGGCCGGGTGGCGACCTCCCCGTGAGAGCTCGGCCGGGAGTCGTCGTCGGCGTTGATGTCGGCACCGTCCGGGTCGGCGTCGCTGCGAGCGACCCCGACCGGCTGCTGGCCTCGCCGGTGGAGACCGTCCCCGCTCCCGGACACGCACGGGTGGTCGAGATCGTGCGCGAGCGCGAGGGCGTGCTGCTGGTCGTCGGGCTGCCCACGTCGCTGTCCGGACGCTCAGACTCCGCTTCGGCGCAGCTGGCCCGTGACTGGGCGGCGACGGTCGAGCCGCTCGTGGCCCCGGTCCCCGTCGAGCTGGTGGACGAGCGACTGACGACGGTGACCGCTATCGCCGCCCTGCGTGCCTCCGGGCGCTCGGCGAGGGAGTCGCGTGCCGTCGTCGACCAGGCGGCGGCTGTGGCGCTGCTCCAGGCGCGCCTCGAGCGGAAGTAGGCTCGTTCCCCGTGAGTGATCTCCTGGACTTCCAGCCGGCGAGGCGCCCCGCGCACCCTTCCCGGCGCCTGCCGAAGCCGGTTGGCCTCGCGGTCGTGTTCGTTGTGTTGCTGGCCGTCATCGGTGGGATAGCCCTCGGTGGCAAGGCACTGGTGGGCTCGTTCACC
>JANLPD010000415.1:0-1569 GCA_031367045.1 Frankiales bacterium
CCGAGGTCGCCGAGCGCGTCGAGCGCGGCGCGCACGGTGCGGCCAGAGAACAGCACGTCGTCGACAAGGACGACGAGCCGGTCATCTACCCCCTCGACCGGGATGTCGGTCTCCTCGAGGGCGCGCGGACCTTTCAAGCGCAGGTCGTCGCGGTAGAGCGTCACGTCGAGCGACCCGGTCGGCACCGCCAGCCCCCCAAAGGCTCTGATGCGCGCCGCCAGGCGCCGCGCGAGCACGGAGCCTCGAGTGGGGATGCCGAGCAGGACCAGATCGGCGCCGCCGCCGGTCTTCTCGAGCAGCTCGTGGGCCATCCGGTCGACCACGCGGGCGACGTCGGCTTCCTGCAGGACTGGGCGGGCGGCGGCCGGGTCGCCGGAGACGGGTCGTGAGCGGGGTCGGGAAGGCCCCCGCGTCGGTGCGGAAGGGCTCGCACCGACTGGTTCGTGGGCTGGTTCTTGGGCAGCAGGCATCTGCTGGACCTCCTTCCCCGCCTCACTGGACGGGCTCGGTGGAAGTTCCGGGCGAACGTACCCCACCTGCTTGGCGGTGCCAGCCGGCACGCCCGGCGGTGAGTACCCTGTGCGTCGGGCGCGTCGGCCTTGACCGTAGCGAATCCGGTCCGTACGGTCACTCCCCGTAATCGCAGTGGCGAGGCAGTGACGCCAGGGGGATCTCGGTCACCCCGCACCGGTCCGCCGGAGCGGCCCCCCGGTCGAGCCAGTGGTGAGCCCGGCGCCCACGACCTGCACGCCCGTCGACAGGAGCGCCCAGCCGTGACCGAGTACGCAAAGGCCCTCGGGGCTCGTCTGCGCGCGATCCGCACCCAGCAGGGCTTGTCGCTCCACGGCGTCGAGGAAAAGAGCGAGGGCCGCTGGAAGGCGGTTGTTGTCGGCTCCTACGAGCGCGGGGACCGGGCCGTCACCGTCCAGCGCCTCTCCGAGCTGGCCGACTTCTACGGCGTGCCGGTCGCTGAGCTGCTCCCGGAGGGGCACCTCGCTACGGCGAGTGAGCCGGCGGCGCGGATCATCATCGACCTCGGGCAGCTGTCCGCAGTGCCTGCGGACAAGGCGGCGCCGCTCGCCCGCTACGCAGCGACCATCCAGAGCCAGCGCGGCGACTACAACGGGCGCGTGCTGTCCATCCGCCATGAGGACCTGCGCTCCCTCGCAGTCATCTACGACGCCTCCCCCAGCGCCCTTACCGAGCAGCTGATCGGCTGGGGCGTCCTGTCCGCGGACGCCCGCCGGGCCGTCGAGGCCTGACCCGTGGCGAGCCCCGAGCGGACTGAAATCAGACGGCCAGGCTGGGCTTGAGCTGCAGGAGCCGGGCCAGCAACCCATTGACGAAGCCGGGGCTGTCATCGGTGGACAGGTCCCCGACCAGGGCAACGGCCTCGCTCACGGCCACCGCATCCGGGACGTCGTCGCGCCACAACAGCTCGTAGGTGCCGATCCGCAGGGCCGCCAGGTCCACCGGCGGCATGCGGTCCAGCGTCCAGTCCTCGGCGTACGTCGCGAGCAGCTCATCGATGCGCACCCAGTTGGCGACGATGCCCTCGACCAGCTCGAC